>DZCT01000243.1 GCA_022736535.1 Desulfatirhabdium butyrativorans
GATACGGCTCGATTGTCTCATAGTTCAGATGCAGATTCATCAGGCTTTTGCCCCAAGCCGCCCATTTCCGAAAATCATCGTAAAAGGGAATGCGGGGCAGTTCCCGTTAGAGGTTCTGCTCGTATTTTCGGCGATATGCGGGGTTGTGCAGCACAGCGTAAGTGTAGTGAAAAATGTCTTCTCTGCTGATCTTTTTGTTTTTATAATGGCTTACAAATTGCTTCAAGCCCCAGTCCGTGATGTTGTCAATGCGGCTGCCGGAGTCGTCGTAGCGGTAGAGCGGGAGACATTGTGCCGGATCAAGGGAATAGACAGCATAATTCGGCGTTACATTTGCAACTAAGATAGAAAAGGAAAGTCTGTTGCCTGCAATAAAAGTAATTGCCTGATTGAAACGATTTATTCCGAAAATTCGATTCTGCTGATATTGCATCTCATTAAGTTCTTTTGAAAAATACAACTTCTTCTTCACAAACGGTCTGTATAAACTATCAATAATCAACTCACTGTCATATCTATACTTTCTTCCTTTTATTAAATCTTTTTTGACTGCTCTTGTCCATTTGATTTGATAATTAACAAGATTACTTATATCTGATATATCTGTACCGTCATAATATTTTTCAACATCTTGATTATAAATTTCAATTAAGTATTTTATTCGTTTTTCAATGTTTTTTTCTGAGAAATCATAAACCCATTCATCTCTTGCCGTTACAACTCCATTTGAAAATAGTTTAAACACCGCCGTTTCAGCTTTTTCTGATTTGGTTTCTTTATTCGCCAGCGGCAACAAGTCATCAAAATCGTTATCTGAAAGATTTATCCAATTATTGTCTTTATCCGGAATGACTCGTTCAAAATCCAAATCCTGAAATTTATGTTGAGCTATATATGAGTTCTTTTCATTTGCTCTGAGATAATCGCCAACCGCATGATACCAGATTTTACAGCCTTTTTCTCCTTCCTTTCTGATAAGAAAATACACCGCAACGCCGACTTTGATTTTGTCGCTGAAGATATTTCCGCCTTCTTTGCGCCTGCGTTCTCCGCTGTTGCGTGCATTTCCTTTCAAATCAATGATATGGATTTCATTAAATTCCTTTGCTACAACCTTTCTGAAGCCGTCATAAGTGCGGGCGTCAATGAAGGAACTATTTGAAATAAAAGCAATGATGCCATTTTTACTTCCAAGCCGGTCAGTTGCCCACCGGAGAAAGCGGGAATACATATCGTAAAGCTTGGTTTTCTGCGCGGTGCTGTTCGCAATGTAGGTATTCTTTATCCGCTCGTCAATGTCGGGATATTCTCTGTTTTTGTTGTTCTCATTCTCATTCATCTGATTCGCATTGTACGGCGGATTCCCAATAATTACAAAAATATCCTGTTTATTCTGATTCTGAATGCGCTCCGTATTCTCAACGGTCATGGCAAACAGACCGTACTGCTTTTTGCTGAAAACCGCATGATCCAGCGTGTCCATAAAGCAAATATTTTTAAATTCAGCATATTGCCCCATCTTCTGCTTGTAGGTGAACTCGATATTCAGATTGGCGATGTAGTACGGCAGAATGGAAACTTCATTGCAGTGAATTTCATGCTTGTACTTATGAGTCAATTGCGCTTTGGGAAGATATTCAATCAGTTCCGCAACAAACGTGCCGGTCCCGGCTGCGGGATCGAGAATTTCCACGCCTTTATCGCCGAGCAGTTTCCCGAAACATTTATGCAGGAGATAATCCGTGCCTTCAATCATAAAACGGACAATCTCATTGGGCGTGTAGAAAATACCGAGCCGGTCTGCGGCTTTGGGATTGTATGCGGTGTAGAAATTCTCATACAGGGCTTTGAGGAATTTCTGTTTTTCGTGATGATTCACAATACTTGCAGCAGCCTGTTTAATCACGGCATAGTAATTCTTGATGCTGTCCAGCGTGTTCCGGCGCAGATCGCCCGTAAAAAACGTATTCACGGTCTGCTGCAATTCACGGGCAATGTTGTTTTCCCGGTGAAACTGAGATTCATCAAAGACCGTGAGAAAAATTTCCTCTGTCAGAACATGCTGAATAATCATTTCTCTCACGTCAAGCTCGGTGATATGAGGATTGATGACATTCTTGCAAAGCTCCAGAAAGGCGGTTTTCGCCTGCTTGAATGCCTTATTGCTCACCGCTTCCGAGTCAATCTGCTCGCGCAGTCTCACAAGGATCACGGGCAAATCTTCTTTGAATTTGCTCACCGCTTCCCGGAAAGTTCTGACTTCGGGACGTTCATAACTCAGGAATTTCGTGAGAATTTCATCTAAGGATTCCGGATCGTTTATCTTTGACTCTTTTATCTTAACGCCGCCCTGAAACAGAACCGCGGTCTGCGAATCTTCAAATAAGATATTGCTGTCAGGATAGCCTTTGGCAAATTTCTCCTCGATTTCCTTGCAGAGATCATCATACTGATCTTTGCTTTCCCAATAGCCCCAGTCCAAACGCAGCGCGTCTTTCACAGTGCCGTCGGGAATGACAGTCGTTCCGTAACGGGTCTTGTAGTCCAACTCGTTAATCAGCCGGAGATTTTTTGACTCGCAGTAGCCGTTGATTAAGTCCTCGAATGCACTGCGAATGGCGCTTTCTTTCCGAGAGCCGCCGTATTGAACGATTTTTTCCACCTTTGAATAGTATTGCCGAATCAGTATGTCAGACATTGTTCCTCCTCTCTTTAATTTCTTTGCGGTCTTTGCGAGACACACAAAGTTTCTCGCAAAGGCGCAAAGGGCGCAAAGAAGCAGAAGCGTATTCTTCTATAAAAAAAGTTTTTCTTAGCGTTCTCTGCTCCTTTGCGAGAAATTTTCATGCTTCTCTTTTTCAGTTCCTCAATTTGCTCGGACCAAGCGCCATGATCTTTTCCTCAAATTGACTCGTGGTCTCCACAAATTCCTTCCCCATATTGGACGCGAGCGTTTTTACAAGTATCCGCTCTTTTTCAAAGCCCGTCATTGAAAGAATCTCCGTTCTCTGCGCCGCCCGTTTCTGCGCCCGAAGATTGCCGCTTTCCGAATGGCAGTTGCCTTCATGGCAGGTCAGCAGCAGAACGCCGTCCGCGTGATTCAATGCGGAAAAAAGATGGCTGTGGGAAATACTCCCCGCGCAGGGGACTTCTATGATGTGCAAGCCTTTGGGAAGCGGATGCCGCATCTGTGAGGCAAGTTCAGCCGCCTGCGCGGCAGAGCGTCTGCAAGAGAACGCCACGAGAAAAGGAATGAATTTGTCTCCTCCGGGCGCGGCATTCTCAGCCTTTACGATTTGCTCCGAAATATCCGCGTTGTTCAAATGTCTTATCTCAATTGCTCCCCTCGGACATTCCGCCGCGCAGATGCCGCAGCGTTCACAGGCTTCCGGCACAACATAAGGTCTGGCGTTCAGGATGATGGCGCGGTAGGGACAGACTCGGTAGCAGGTGAGACAGCGCACGCATTTGTCTCTTTGGATGACTGCCCGGTCTTCCAAATTTTCAGACAAATCCGCCGCAGGTCCGAACGAGTAAACAGCGGCATTTGCCGCGTCCGTAAGCTGTTCCGCAGGCGATTGAATGCCTCTTGAACCGTCGGCAGCCAGAATGCCCTTCCGATTCGTGAACACGCTGATACGGTGAACATTGTCCGACTGAAGAAATCCCTCTCTGTCCCTGTCCAACCTGAAGATTTCCGACAGATTCGCTGTTTCCTCACACGGCAAAATTGTCTCATCCGCAACCGTCAGATCCGGCATCAGGCGAAATCTTTCTCCCGATATTTCATCAAGAAATTCAATAACGACTTTGCCGTTGCTTTCCTGACGGATTTCCGGCATTGTCTCGGTAAATTTGATATAAGTCATTCCGGCTGCTCTGGTTTTTTTGTAGAGCGATTCCAGACCCTTTCCCGCAACCTTGAGATTTTTCGTCAGCATATAGGTTCGGATCTGAAATTCCGATTGCAGCCTGAAACATGCCTGCATGATTTCTTCCAAAATGACCGGATGACTCTCCTCTCTCAGTCCCGTGAGGAAAACCGCTTTTTTTGTTTCAGAGAAATTTAAAGACTTATCTGTCTGATATGAAATGGATTTCATCATAGCAGAAAGCGATATGACATGACTGCCCGGCTTGAGTCCGTAAAGAGAGAAATTCGCTTTTCTCGTTGCATCTTCCGCGATGATGATGTTTTGAACGCTTCGGTATATTTTCTCTCCGTCTTTGACAAAAATGATGTCAAAATTTCCCGCAGCCCCTCGGCAGGAGAAGGTTTTCGCTCCTGTCAGCATTTCGATTTGTCTCGCTTGCAAGTCAGTGAGCGGGAAGGAGAAAGGAGGCATTTCTTTTGACGCAACAATTATCTCACTCCCTCCGGCGAGAAGGGCTTCTATTGTCTCACAGGCGCAGCGCCCGTTTCCGATTATCAATGTTTTTTGTGTCATTTTTTTCAAATATCCGGTTCTGCAAATATTTCGCATCTGCGATGCGGGTCGGTTTATCGGAATATCCGGTTCTATTTCTCACTTCTCACTTCCAAATATTTCATTGTTTTCCAAGCCGCTTCTCCCGCGCTGGCAATGCTTTCCGCAATGCTCATGGGACCCTGCGCGGTTCCGGCGGTGAAAATGCCTTGTCCGCTCTTTGACTCAGCTATGTCGAAAAATCCTGAATCAGCAATGTCCAGACCCGTCAGTTCCGCCAAAGATTTGCTGTCATTGCAGGGCGTGATCGCGATGGAAAGCACCACCATGTCAAAAATTTCCTCTATTGTCTCATGACTTGGGGGATCCAGAAACGTCACCCGCAATCCCTCATCTCCGGTTTTGAAAATATCTCCCGGAATGGCTCGTATCATGCGGATGTCTTTCTGTACAGATTCATAAAACACTTTGAAATCTTTGCCGAAAGTCTGCACATCCATATAAAAAAACGTGATCTCGGTCTCCGGCTGTCTTGTTTTGATGACCCGAGCCATGCGCAAAGCGGATCCGCAGCAGATTTTGGAACACCACACATGCCCGAGCTGCGCGTCCCGGCTTCCCACGCATTGAACAAAAGCGATTTTTTTCGGCTCGGCATTGTCCGAGGGGCGGACGGCGCGGCTTTCCAGGCGCAGCATCCGTTCCAATTCAAGGTTGGTGATGACATTTTTGAAAATTTTATAGCCGTAAGGCTTGTTTTCGGGACTGAAAGGCGTGAATCCTGCGGCGACAATGACTGCATCCGGCTCACAGGGATATGACTCGCTGGATTTGTCAAGGCGGAGCGCGGATTCGGGGCATACCGCTTCACATACGCGGCAGGATTTGTCTTTTATATAGAGACATTTTTCTTCGCAAAGCGAGTAAAACGGGGAATGGCTTTTGGAAAATCCCCGCAAGATTGCGCCGGACGGGCATTTGTCAAAGCATAAGCCGCAATCCGTGCATTTCTGCGGATCAATATATGCAGGCTTTTTTTGGACACTTGCGGAGAATCGTCCGTTGTTTTTGCTGAGATTTTCGACCTGTGCGCCCGTCAACAGCCTGATATTCGGATGCTGAACCGCGTCTCTGAGCTTTTCTTCTGCTGCACATGCGCCGCATTTGACGCATTTGTCTGCGGCTTTGCAGGCGAACTGTATGGCATGACCGCCGGGAAAATCGCTTTTTTCCACAAGGTCAACGCGGAGGCCTAAGCGCGCCAGCTCCAGCGCTGCTGAGAGACCGGCGACGCCTCCGCCGATAATCAGAACATTTTTATCCGTCATTATCTGACTCCTTAATTAGTAACTGACCGCGATGATTATGGATCGTAGGGTCACGCCGCAGGCGTGCCTCTGCAAAATAATCATCGCCGCAGTTTTTGTTTTAGATGTTAGGAAATCGCTTTCACAGATGTATTCCCTAACACCTTCGGCAATAAAAATCAAACAGAATTTTCGAGAATCTTCTTATTCAAACTGCTTGGCAAACTCCGCAAAACGCTGTTTCAGTTTTTCTACTTCTGCCTGCAAATCAGCGACTTTCTGTTCCAATACCGCAATTCGCTCATTTTCGGCAATGACTTCAAGTCTTGCCGGCTCCGGCGGAAATTCCTCATCTTCATCGCCGGTACTCAGATTTGACGGCTCGCCGCAGAACAGATGCGCATAGCGAGATTCCTTGCGTCCGACCTGACGGGGAAGCTTGAGTACAAAGGGATCATCTTCTCCCCGCTCCATCAGGTTTTGAAGCGTTTCTTCTGTTTCAGCAAGGTCTTTGAAGTCATACATGCGGGCAGCCCGGGTTCGCAATTCGCCGAGTGTCTGCGGTCCCCTCAGCAGAAGCACAGACAGGATTGCAATTTCCTGCGGAGAAAACTTGAATACTTTGCTCATATTCTGCTCATATTTTGATACACGGCTGCCCGCAGTTTTCACCTGCCAGACCAAATGCTTCTCCCGCAGGCTGTCAAGCGCACGCACAACTGTTTTCTCATCAAGTTCCATCACCGGCTCACGGTTTGACTTCTGATTGCAGGCATTGGTAAGCGCATTCAGCGTGAGCGGATAGTAATCCGGCGTCGTGATCTGCTTCTCAATCAGGGACCCCAGAACACGGGCTTCAATCGGCGTAAGGATAAAATCCATCGCTTTTCCTCCCATGAAAATTAAGGTGAGTTCGACATACTGCTATTGTCATTTCGAGCGCAGTAGGGTGGGCAACTTGTTGCCCACCGCTATATCTAAAACGGTCTTGATCTTATCAGAAGACCGACCGCCACAAAAATCACAATCCCGATGCCCATGACAATCAAGGCATTGGTGATAAGTTCTTTGCCGAGTTCCTCATCTTTTTTTCCGATTTCCTCTGCAATCTTTTTACCCATGTCCGCAGCCTTCATTGTCAGTTCGACCACTTCATTTGATTTTTCTCCCATCATTTTAATATGTTCCTGAAACCGGCTGCTGATGTCTATATACTCATTGACCAATCCGAGAAATTCCTGCGCGTTGCTGTATTCTTTTTCAACATTGTCAGAAATATTTTTTTCGTTAAAAAGCAATTTCAATTCCTCAAGATATGCCAGCAAATTATTTGCTTCTTTAAGCGATGCCTCTCCATACTCAATATTTCTTTTATGAACATATTGCAACAAATTGATACAGGCATCGCCCGCGTCATGGTGGATGTCAGACAATATGTTTAACTGGCGCCTGTACGTCAGACATTCTTCTTTCTGACCGCTTATAATAGCAGTTTCCAAAAGATTTCCTGTTTCGGTGATTTCCGCTTTTGCCGCTATCATCAGCTCTTTAGCCAATCCCCCGGCGGTTTCCACTGTCTCTCTCTGCTTTTTGCTTAATGCCGCTGCGGAGTTATACAGATTGCGATATTCATCCGCCACGGACCGGGCTTTTCGGGCAGTTCCGGCAATGTCGCTGTGTCCGAGTTTCCGGGCAAAGTTATTCACCCGCGTCAGATGCTTGTTAATGGTATCCAAATCTTTCATCACCTGCTGCTGTGTATCTTCGGAGCCGTAGAGCAGATAATTTTTTTCTCCGAGTACGGATTTGTAGATGTGGCGTTCCGCATTGACGATTTCATTGAGTTCG
>DZCT01000690.1 GCA_022736535.1 Desulfatirhabdium butyrativorans
TTTTACTCAAAACGGTTCAGGAGTTGAAATTTCCTGACAAGGAAAGCGGCAATCTTGCGAACCCTCGTGAATCGTCCACCCAGATTGAAACTTTTGCTCACGGCATTTTGATTGCGCTGATAACAGACGCTATTGAAAAAGAGGCGATTTCTTCTGAGAAAAAAAAAGAGATAGTCGCCGGGCTTCGGAAAGTGACGGTAGAAAAATTTCGGAAAGATGAGAAATGGCTGAACTGGATTCGCTCAAATTTTAACATACTGCTTGAGCAGTTTGTCCGGCAACTGCAATACAGCGGCATCAGCCTGAATGCCTCTCCTCTAAGCTGGCTCCGTGCGCTGTTTACTTATGCCTACTTTCCCGCGGATTTTCAACTCAGAGAAAGCTGCACCGACTGGCTTCAGGGCGGAAGCATTGACCATGATGATGCAAAACGGATCGGCGTCAGGCTTCGGGACATACCGAATCCTGAAATGCCCGCGAGTGAAGTCAACGAACTTTGCAGACAGCGCATCATTGATTTTTCTCATCTGGCAGGATTTTTCAGACCCTTTCTTTTCTGCTTTGACCAGACGGAAAACTACGGAAAAGAAATTCTCCTTGCAAAAACTTTGGGAACGGTGATACAGGTGCTAACCGATGAGACTCACAATCTGATGACCATTGTTACCGCCAATCAGATGCCCTGGTCCAAGAGCATCAAGCCTTGGTGGGAAGAGGCGCATCTTAATCGTCTGAGTCCGCCGCGGGAGCTTGAAGGTTTGAATCCGAAACAGGCTTTGGAACTGATAGATCATAGAATTGCCGAATCCGGGCGTGGAGATAAAAAAGCTGAATTTATGGAAGACGGCGAATGGCTGAAAGAGATGTTTCAAGCCGGAAGTGAGTTAGGCGTTCGGGATTTTTTAAAGCGATGCAGCACCCGGTGGCTTGTTCTTGAAGGGCAGACACCCAAATCACTTACGATTGCAGAGTATTATAAAAAAGCGGTTGAGGAGATAAAAACGCAGCCAAAACGACTTGTGTTTGATCCGAATACGCTTTACTGGTTAGTTCACGAAGCCGCAGCCGGGCTTTCTGATCTCAGGATTGAAAAACATTGCAGTCCCAAAGGCTATTTCACCCTGATTTGGCGGTTAGAGAATCGGCAGATACTCTTCGGTTTTGAAAGCGGATCGAACTGGAAGCGATGGGAGTCAATTATCAAAGACGCAAAGATTCATTACGATGCGAACCGGAGGCGGAAAATCATTTTGTTCCGAACACTTGATTTGCCGGTGATACCGGCACCCGGGTGGAAAAAAATCGGTCCCCTCATAGCAGCGGCAAAAAAAGAATATTTGCAGATTCTGAATTTGCAACTCTCTGAAATGATAAACCTCTACGCCGCGCATGATCTTTACATTGATGCAGGAGAAGGCAATATTCCCTTTCAGCGGCAGGAGACAATTGCTTTTATTCGTGAAGAACTTGCGCCCTTCTGGGATCAGGTGAAATCACCGCTCAAGTCAAATCCGGAGTGCCAAAATGAGCGAAGCGAAATTTTGGCAAATGAGCTAAAATTTCATTTTAGCACTCCGGAGACGCCGGTAGTTTCTGAGGATAAAAATAAGCAAAATGCAAATGAGCTAAAATTTCATTTTAGCACTCCGGACGCTCC
>DZCT01000244.1 GCA_022736535.1 Desulfatirhabdium butyrativorans
TCTCTCTCCCTTCCCTTTATGCGAATAAAAAGCCTCCAGCAGCAGTTCTTTCTGTTTTTCAAAATCCGCAGCCGCGTTTTCTTGCAAAATCTCTTTCAGTCTCGGCGTTCCGAGCCGCCGGCGTTTTTCTCCGCCGCCCATCTGGTCCGCAAAGCCGTCGGTGAACAGATAAAAAAACATGCCGCTTTCAATGCTGATGCGGTGTTCGGTGAAATCGAAATTCAGGTCCGAGCGCTTATAGCCGATGCTCTGTCTGTCCCCCTTGATAACAGTTAATTCATTGTTATAAATATAAAACAGCGGCAGCTTTGCGCCGGAAAAGGTTAAAAGTGAGAATTGAGAATTGAGAATTGAGAATTGGGATTCCGGTTTCCGAGTGACAAAGCATATTCCTGCATCCAGACCGTCATCCGAAAGCGCGTAGTCCGTGTCCTGTCGGAGTGTTTTTTTGACAAAGTAATTCAGTAGTTTGAGAATTTCAGCCGGGTCATGGCACCCTTCGTCCCGGATGATTTTTCTCAGTCCCGAAGACGCGATCATGGTCATAAATGCCCCGGGAACCCCGTGTCCCGTGCAGTCAACAACGGCAATGATAAAACCGTCTTCAAGCCGCTCCGCAAAGAAAATGTCTCCGCCCACAATGTCTCTCGGCTCCCAGATAAAAAAGCTCTCCGGCAGAAATTTTTTCACCTCGCTGATATTGGGCAGAAGCGAATCCTGAATGGATTTGGCATATTGGATGCTGGACATGATTTTTTTGTTTGCCTCTTCCGCAATCTGACGCTCCAGTTCAGCCTTTTCTTTTTCCTTATGCTCTGTAATGTCAATCGCCGAGCCTTCCGCGTAAAGCGCTTTTCCCCCGCCGTCTTTCACAAGACGGGCAGACAGAGACACCCATACCGCTGTGTTGTCCTTGCGAAGCAATTGCGTCTCAAAACCGATGATGATGCCTTCTCTGTTCATAATATCAAAAATTTGTCTGCGATGTTCGGGATTCACGTAAGTCTGATCGGTAATCTTATAACCGGACGCGAGCAGTTCTTCCGGAGAATTATATCCGATAATTTTTGCCATTGAAGAATTCAGATTGACAACGCTTCCGTCAGGTCTGATCTGAAAAATGCCTTCCACAGCATTGTTGAAAATATTCCGATATTTTTTTTCTGCGGTTTTCAGATTTTCGGTCATCGTTCTCAGAGAAGTATTCAATATGCCGATTTCATTATGCGTTTCCGGAAGCCACTGAATATCTTCTTTTCCTGCGGTGATGTCTTCGGCAATATTCACAATACGCATCAGGGGGCGAATAATCGAGCGTCTGATAATAATTGCAATCAGACTGAGCGTGACAATGACAACGCCGAAAAATATCAGCATATTCATATAACGCTGACGGCGGATCGTATTGCTGACATCGGACAGCTCTGTTTTAAGGTTATCGGCATAAGCATCTGAAAAATAAGCAAGCCTTCCCTGAATCATTTTTGTTGTCCGTGCAAGATAAAAAGCTTTTTCCTCAAGGTCTTTGTCTTTTGTGTCTTCCGGTGAATCCTCTTTTTCCTCAAAAGCGGAAGAGAGTTTTGTATAGGTATCCTGAGCCAATAAATTAAAATCATATAAAAATCCCAATACTGCTTTTACTTCTTTTTTTTTCTCGGCATCAAAGTCTTTCAGACTGATGATGACTTCAAGGGACTGACGCACTTCCTCAGCTTTGGATGCGGCAGATTCAATGAATGAACTTTCACCTGTCAGCACTGCATTGTTGTAGAGCCTGATTTCTTCCTCAAAAGATGAAAGGGCTATCTGGCTCTGTCTGGAAGCCGGGAAGAGATATTCGGACACATAACGGAGGCGTAATTCCGTGTTTTGTCCCAGAATAAAACCTGCAATCATTGAAATCAGATAACCTGAAACCAAGATCGCCAGACTGAGCCATATCTTTTTTGCAATACTGAAAGATGCTTTCATTATGCCTTGTCTTATTACATCAGACTTTATCGGAAATAAAAAAAAGCTCTCGCAAAGCACGCGGAGAACGCAAAGGAAAAAAACTTTTTTATAAAAACTTTCATAAAAACTTTAAGCTCTTTGCGTGCTTTGCGAGAACCTTTTTTTATTTCCGAAAATGTCTATTGCAGGTTGGGCATTTCTGCTAAAAACTGAAGGTTGCTTTCATTGCAAACATGAAAGAATTTTCATCCAAGCCCTCGGGATTATCCGCAAGAAACATCATTTCCGCGCCGTTGATAAAATGCCCTTCGGCTTTGAGCGTCCAGTTTTCTCCGATGTCAAATCTTGTGCTTAACACAAATTCCTTCTGCCATGCCAAATAATTCGGCTTCCCCATCATTTCATATCCCTTGCCTTCTTTATCCGACTTGTCGAAATAAGCTTCGGAATAATATGCTCCTGCTTCGAACCATTCTGCAAAGCGGTATGAAATACCTGCATAATATCCTTCACCGTCTATTTTCTGACCGATTGCCTCAGCGATGACCGCATCTGCTTTAAAACCGAAATATTCCGCATCAAAAACCAAATCATTCCAGACATACTGTGCTGAAAAGACTGTTACTTCGGCATCATTTGCATCAAAAGATACATTCATATTCGGCGGAATTCCGTAAGCCCTAAGAATCGGATTGGATGTCGTCAAAGCATCTGCCTCAAATTCAGAGAATGCCATAGTTCCTCCCAGACGCAAACCTTTAATCCGGGTATTCCATTCGACACTTATTAAAAGCAATTCTTGGGATTCAAAGTCTGTAATGTCCACAGGTATATGATTTTCTATAAAGTCATCCACCCCGCCTACTTTTGTATCAATGACCTGCTTGCCGTAATTGATCTGATAGTCTATGCTGTCTGAATCACCGACAGGGACATATCCGTAAATTCCCGCCCCGTCAAGCGAATTGGTTGATTCTCTCAGGCTTTCAAAGTAAACGCTCTGAGGAAGAAGAATACTGGTTCTGAGCATGTCCGCATCGCGAGTATAACCGTAAAATCCGTAGCGGTTTTTTATTCTGCCCGCACGCAGGCCGAGCCAGTCCTGCCAGCGATAATCCGCAACTGCCCAGTCAACAGCCGGTTCG
Organism: Desulfatirhabdium butyrativorans; assembly: GCA_022736535.1. GTDB lineage: Bacteria > Desulfobacterota > Desulfobacteria > Desulfobacterales > JAIFKL01 > JAIFKL01. The sequence continues at coordinate 3,099 of DZCT01000244.1, forward strand.
TTGTTGCCGATCTTTCCCAAATCCCTTGCAAAAAACTGCACACCGACACGCAGACGCTCGGTGATCTGATTGGAAAAATTGATGCCCATTTCATTGAACTGAAAACTGCCGTCTTCGGTCTCCGTATAATAATTGTTTCTGTCGCTGACCATAAAGCCCTGCGAGACAAATCCGTGAATATCTGTTTTATTAATGTCAAAGGAATACGCAGTCTCTGTCATGACAGACATAAGAACTGTAAAAAGAATACATATTCTTTTCATTGAAAAACCTCCTTATTTCACACTCAGAATTTTCACTCTGTCCGCAGCGATCTTTCCCGAGCTGAGAAAAGCCACGGCGCCCTGTGTCTCAGAAACAAATTTCAGCACCTGTGCTTTGTCCTGAAAAAACTGAGGCATTCTTCCGGTTCCGTTAAACACCTGTATTTTCCAGTAACTGCTGTACTGAGATACGGTTTTTCCGACATAAGCTTTCAGAAAAGCCCCATAAGTCTCTTCGTCTTTGAATATGACAAAGGTGAGTCCTGTATTGTCCGCCCACCGGGTTTTCTTTCCGAGAAATATTTCCTTTATTTCTCCTTTTGTCACCGAATCCGCCGTATTCTGGTTTCCGATAATGACGATCTCCTGAGCATCAGCATCGGCAAACAGATTCGGCGGATAAAATCCTGTGAGCAGGATCAACATGACACCGACCGCATTGATATGCTTCATTTCTTCTGGCCTCCTTTTGACGGATGGTTTTCTTTCCTGGCAATGACATTATCACTCCATTGCTTAATATCATTTTCCTTTTATTTCAGCAAGCACAATGAAGAAGGGCAGGTTAAAACGCTGTCCGCACAGAAATCCCCCCTGCCCCCCTTTAAAAAAGGGGGAATTAAATGTACCCTCAGCTTGACGGCATTGTACGCTGCGTGGGAACGAGGGCGATGTCTCAGAACCCGAAGCCCACCGCGGTCATGTCGTCTAATCTGTTGTTTTCGCCTCTGTGTTCTTCAAAAGCCTGAATAAGCATACTTCTCTGTTTTTCAAAAGGCAGGCCCGAAATCTCTGTCAGCAGATTTTTCAGACGGGACGTTCCGAATCTGCGTCTGTCATCTCCGCCGAGCTGGTCTGCGAATCCGTCTGTCGCCATGTAAAAACACATCCCTTTCTCGACAGTTACGCTGTGATTTGTGAAATCGAAATTCACATCCGAGCGTCTGTAGCCGATATTCTCCTTATCTCCTCTGATAACCGTGAGTCCGCTGCTGCGGACATAATACAGCGGGATTCTGGCGCCGGCGAAAGTCAGCTCCGAAAACCGGGCGGCAAATGCAGGGGATTCGATATCCGTGCGGGTTACCCAGACTATTCCCGCATCCATTCCGTCATCGGAAAGCGCATAATCTTTATCCTGCTGAAGCGTTGTCTTGACAATGACATTCAGCCGTTTCAGGATTTCGGCAGGATTGCGGCACCCTTCGTCACGGACAATGCGTTTCAGAGCGGAAACAGCGATCATGGTCATAAACGCGCCCGGAACCCCGTGTCCCGTGCAGTCAATCACCGCAACGATGAAACCGTCTTCAAAACATTCCGTGTAGAAAATATCGCCGCCGACTATATCTCTCGGCTCCCAGATGAAAAAGCTGTCCGGCAGATAGGTTTTCACCACATCAAGATTTGCCAGCAGGGAACGCTGTATCATTTTTGCATAATTGATGCTGTCCGTGATTTTTTTGTTTGCTTCTTCCGCTGCTTTACGGGCAATGCAGGCTTCTGATAAAGCTTTTTTCAATTCCGCAGTCCGCTTTTCGACCGTTTCCTCAAGATGTTTACGGTATTTTTCCAACTCTTTTTCCGTGTTTTTCCGCCATGTAATATCTCTGATAATTGCCTGAACATAGTTTCTGTTATTCATTTCCACACTGTTCAGGCTGACTTCGGCATTGAAAGGCCTGCCGTCTGTTTTTACATGCAGCCATTCAAACAACTGAGGCTTGCCGGAGATGGCGGCATTCAATTTTTCAGCAGCTTTTTTTCCCGAATTTTCACCGTCAGGCTGAACATCTGGAGAAAGCGAATCAGGGGAATTACCGATGATCTGTTCTTTAGATATTTCAAAAAATTCAAGTGTTTTCTGATTACAGTCCACAATTATTCCTTTATCTATCAGCATAATGGCATCTCCTGCTGATTCAAAAAGAACCCTGAATTTTTTTTCACTGGTTTTCAAAGCCTGTTCAGCCTGCTTTCTCTCTGTAATATCTCTCCAGACTGTATGAATAAAATTTTTGCCCCTGAAAGGAATAAGCGTGAGCAATACTTCCACAGGAAAATCTTCTCCGTCAGCACGGCGGTGCATCCATTCAAAACGGTGGCAGCCTTTCTGAACAACGGCGGACATCATTTTTTCGGCTTTTTCATATGAAGGCATTCCGTCAGGCTGCGTCTCAGGAGAAAGCTCTGAGGGATGGGTCTCCAGCAGGTCGTATTTATTTTTGTATTTAAGCATTTTAACGGCAGCCGCATTGCAGTCAACAAACTTGCCGTTGTCAATGAGCAGCATGGCATCATCGGATTTTTCAAATAATGTCCTGTATTTTTCCTCGCTTTCCTTGAGTTCTTCAGTGCGTATCTGCAAAAGATTCTCTGCGTCTTTTCTTTTTGTAATGTCAACAAACGAGCCTTCATAATACAGCAGATTCCCCTGATTATCAGAGACACTGCGGGCATAAACAGATACCCACATAATGCTTTTGTCTTTGCGGTACAACTGAGTTTCAAATCCTTCTGCCATGCCGTTTTCTTTTATAATTTCAACCAATTTTTCACGATCTTCGGGATTGACATACAACTGTTTTCCGATATCGCATACAGAAGACAGCACCTCTTCCGGCGAATCATATCCGAGAATTTTTGCATAAGCAGAATTGACGCTGAGATAGCCCCCGCCCGGAACACTCTGGAAAATTCCATCAACCGCATTTTCAAAAATATTCCGGTATTTCTTTTCGGATTCCGACAGTTTTTTGGCAGAAATTTCAAGCTGTTCCATAAAATTGTTGAAATACCCTGCCATCTGCTCGATTTCATCTTCGGAACAGATTTTCATGCGGACTGAAAAATCTCTGTCTGAAACAAGTGCAAGTTTTTTCATCAGCAGTTGCAGAGAATTTGTGATATATGAACTTATCCGCATGGAAATAATCGGAAAAAGAATAAAGATGGCAATAAATCCTGTAAAAAGAATAAGATTTTTTACTGTATTCAGAGGCTCATAAAGTTCGTCCAGATAAACAGATGAACCTACTATCCAGCCGAATTCAGGAATATCATTAAAAACAGTAATTTTTTTACGGGCGGAGACTTCTCCGGGATTTTTCCACGGATAAATGATTCTCCCCTTTTTCTTCATACACATCTCTGCAATAAATTTTCTTCCGCGCGCATCTTTTTCATCTGAAAAATTTTTCCCTTCAAGCTGTGAATAGGGATGAATCAATCCCAAGCCTTCATAACCGATGACAAACGCATATCCTGTTTTCCCGAACCTGTGAGATATGACATTCTCACGGAAATCTCTTACATTGACCATATCTTTGAATTCTTCACGGTAAGAAGAAACTGCTATAATCCATTGCCAGGGTTCAAAGTAAGCAAGATACATCGCCTTTTTTCTTGGAACATTTTCATCAGGATTTTTCCATTCATATTCCATGTAACCGTTTTTTAACTGAGTCATTTTTTTAATAAAATCAAAATGCGAAGCCTCTGTTCCCTGCATTTTCGGATGTACGACCAGAATAACAGAGCCGGGAGCGTTCCGTATATCGCAGGCAACAATATAGCCTGTTTTTCCGATTGTCTGAGTAAGCAGAATTTCGCCCGCCTTTGTTTTCGCTTCCTGTTCCGTGAGTTTTCCCTGCTTATACTGAGAATAAAAATTCTGCACAATATCCTGGTTTTTTTCAGCAATGCCGCGCAGATAATTTTTTACAGAGATATCTGCCGATGTTCTGACCATATTCATCAGAGCGGACGTGGTGTTTTTCAGTTCATTCTCGATTCCTGTCTCGATGTTATGTTTCATAACAGAAAAAAGAATCGCACCGCCTACGGCAAATATTAAAGCAACCGCAAACGAATAGGCAAAACTGATTTTGTATTTCAAAGAAAGATTTTTAAAACTGATTTGTTTCATTGGTTTTTCTCCTCTTCGCAGGTCAGAGGTATGAGGTTCGGGGTTCGAGGTGAGTCATCCCCCCGAACCCCTCACCCCCCTTATTTAAACCCGAAACCCGCCACGGTCATGTCATCCTGTCTGTCATTATCGCCTCTGTGTTCTTCAAATGCCTGAATAAGCATACTTCTCTGTTTTTCAAACGGCTCGCCGGAAATCTCTTTCAGCAGATTTCTGAAACGGGCGGTTCCGAAGCGTCTGCGTTTTTCTC
>DZCT01000245.1 GCA_022736535.1 Desulfatirhabdium butyrativorans
CTTCCGGGTAAAACTGACCTGCCACTGCCGGTTCCCGCACTTTTCCGCTGAAAACCTGCTCCGAACTGTAAGTTATATTTCCGTTTTCAAGCCAAACAAAGGTTGCCGCCAGCATCATCAAATAAAAAAAATACGGTTTCAATATGAATCCTCCTTTTACAATTATTTGAGGTTTGAGGTGTCATTCTGAGCGAAACTTCGGGAAAAAACTCCCCGACCCCTCAATTATTTGAAATCAGAATAATTATATCCATGTAATCAATAAATTATGGCTGAAAATCCTTTCTGTGTCAAGTCTGAAATAAGTTACAGACAGGATTATACAGGATTGTCGGCGGCATGGCGGAATATCTTGTTTATACCGTATCATCATGTTCATGCCCTTCCGCTGTTTCTCCGCCGGCTTTCAATTTCATGTTGACATATCTCCGGAATATGATTTATTCTGATAAAATAATTTTGTTTCGTCCGTCAGGCTGAAACATACCGCAATTTAATAAAATAGGAGTTACGCAGTTGCGGTCTCGTTCCCACGCTCCGCGTCCGGCTCCGGAGTGCTAAAATGAAATTTTAGCAAGTATTAAGTGCTAAAATTCGTTGCGCTCCGCTTTTATAAGATGACGCACTCCGGACGTTCTCACGCAGAGCGTGGGAACGAGGTCAGAATTATTTTTCCGGAAACCTGTATCGGGAATAAAAAATATCTCATGAAAAATGATGTCCTGAAATATTCGTCCGACAAACGCGGTATTGTCTCAAATGACTGTCTGCCCCTTGACCGGGAGCCTGAAATTCTCTCTTTGAGGCCCGAACTTATGTCGGACTATGTGGGGCAGAGCGACACGGTTGAAACCCTGAAAATCGCCATCGAAGCTGCCAAAAAACGCAGCGACATCTTGGATCATCTCCTTTTTCACGGCCCCCCGGGGCTTGGAAAAACAACGCTGGCGCATATTATCGCCAATGAAATGGGAAGCCGTCTGACAATCACCTCGGGTCCCTCGCTTGAAAAAGGCGGCGATCTGATCGGAATGCTGACGCATCTTGAAGAGGGAGATGTGCTGTTTGTGGACGAGATTCACCGAATCCCCAAAACAGTCGAAGAATTTCTCTATCCCGCGATGGAAGATTTTGCGGTTGATTTCGTGTTTGACAAAGGCATTCATGCGCGAAGCCACCGATACCGTCTGAAACGCTTCACGCTTATCGGCGCGACCACCCGAGTGGGACTGCTTTCCGCGCCGTTGCGGGACCGGTTCGGGATTTTCAGAAGTCTTGATTTCTACAATGAAAATGATCTGATGAAAATTGCCGAACGCTCCGCCGCGCTGCTGAACATCCCGCTTGACAATGACGCGTCCGCAGAACTTGCCAAACGCTCCAGAGGCACGCCGCGCATTGTCAACCGGCTGCTCAGGCGGGTCAGAGATTATGCCGAAGTGCGGGCTGACGGTCTGATTTCAAAGGAAATTGTGGGGGCTGCGCTGTCTTTGGAAGGCGTTGACGAGATGGGACTGACAACGCTGGATCGCCGTTATCTCAGGACAGTCATTGAATTTTACAAGGGCGGTCCCGTGGGAATCGAAGCCATTGCCGCCACGCTTCAGGAAGAAAGCGACACGCTGGTGGATGTTGTCGAACCCTTTCTCCTGAAAATCGGACTGCTCACCCGCACATCGAGCGGAAGAAAGGCTTCAAAAACTGCTTACAAACTTATGGGAGTCTGATCTGACCTCATTAATTCTGACGGCAGGGACAGGACTCCGGCTTGTCCTCTCAAACAATCTTCCAAATAATCAAGGAGACGAATATGATCCATTTTATCCGCAGTAATCTGATGAGACGTTTGGTATTTCTTTTTCTGGGAGCGGTGCTGACGCCCATTATCATCCTGTCATGTTTTGTGTTTTATCACGCCAAAGCATCGCTGAATGCAGCGGCTTCGGACAAGCTTTCTGTTGTGACCGAAATCAGAAAAAGTCAGGTTTTAAACTACTTTAAGGAAAGGCTGGAAGATGTGAGAGTTCTGGCGGAATCCGAAGATGTCAGGCAGGTGCTTAAACAGTTAAACAACTATTCTGAGCTGACAAAAGAAAATGAAAACAAGATGATATTTCATGAAAGTTTCAGCGTCAATTCAGAATTGTATGCCAATATCTGCAAAAGCGTGGACCCTTTTTTCAAAAAATATATGGAAGGCTACGGCTATAACAATATTTTTCTGATGTGCAAAAAAGAGGGCTATGTCGTGTATGCGGCCAAACGGAATCGTGAAGTCGGAACAAGTCTGAAAACAGGTCCCTATAAAAATTCTGTGCTGGCAAAACTGTGGGAAAACGTGATAAAAGAAGAAAAGCTTCTGGCAGAAGATTTTGCAGTATATGAGCCTACAGGTGAAACCGTTATTTTTATCGCCGCGCCGGTGTTTGATGAAAAAGGCGGGTTATCGGCTGTCATCGCCCTGCAAATCAGCGCGGATCAGGTTAAAGAAATTATGAAGCGCAGAAAAGGCATGGGAGAAACCGGCAGAACTTTTTTAGTGGGAGAAGATTTTCTCGTGCGTTCATATTCTGTCTCAGAGACGCCGCTGACGGTCATGAAAGACAAAATCGCCACGCCGGCTGTGCATAAGGCATTGAACGGACAGGCTGGCACAGAACTGATACAGCATGACAGCGGGCTGAGATTTCTGAGTTCCTATTCCCGGGTGGGGCTGAAAGAACTTGAGGGCATCAGTTTTGACTGGGCGATTGTTTCGGAAATTGATGAAGCCGAAGCCGTTGCACCCATCAGAACGCTCGGATTCCACATTCTGTGGGCAGGGCTTGCGCTGATGATTTTCGGATGCGGGATCGGTTATCTTTCAGCCCGCTCTATCGCCAATCCCCTGAAAAAGCTGTCTGACAGGGTTCGGCGGCTGGCGCTCGGCGATCTGACCGTTTCGGGTTTTCGTCAGGAACGTGCCGACGAAGTGGGCGTTCTGATGAATGCCTTTCAGGATATGCTGCAAATTCTGCGGGATCAGACCCGGCGTGTTATGGAAAGCACCAACTCGCTTTCCGCGGCCGCGAGCCAGATTTCTGTCACTGCCGCACAATTGGCTGCCAGTTCTTCGGAAACTTCGACTTCGGTTGCGGAGATCAGCACCACGGTTGAGGAAGTCCGGCAGACGGCCCGGGTTTCCAATGAAAAAGCGAACAACGTCGCGGAGCGGGCAAAACAGGCAAGTCAGATTTCCGAACTCGGCAGAAAATCCACGGAAGACGCCATTTCCGGCATGAAGCGCATCAAAGAAGAAATGGCTTATGTAGCTGAGAGTATTGTCAAACTGAGCGAGCAGACCCAGAGCATCGGCGAAATCATCAGCGCGGTGAACGATCTGGCGGATCAGTCGAATCTGCTGTCGGTGAATGCCTCCATAGAAGCGGCAAAAGCCGGAGAACACGGCAAAGGTTTTGCGGTGGTGGCGCAGGAAGTGAAATCGCTGGCGGATCAGTCCAAAGAAGCCACAAGTCAGGTGAAAAGCATCCTCAGCGATATTCAGAAGGCAACCAGCGCGGCGGTGATGGCGACAGAGCGGGGGAGCAAAGCGGTTGAAAGCGGGGTGTATCTGTCTTCGCAACTCGGAGACTCGGTGGGCATATTGTCCCGAAGCGTGATGGATTCCGCTCAGGCAGCCGTTCAGATTGCCGCGTCCAGTCAGGAGCAGTTGATCGGCATGGATCAGTTGGCGCAGGCAATGGAAAATATCAAAGAAGCCAGTTTTCAGAATGTGGACGGCGCGAGACAGTTGGAGCGCGCCACAAAAGACCTTGAAGAATTGGGAAGAAAACTGAAAGAAGTCTCCGACAAATTTAAGGTGTAGTTTTCACAGGTTCGGGGTTTGAGGTTCGAGGTAAGACCTCTCACCCCGCACCCCGTCTATTCTTAGCATGGGCCGAACCCCGCTATGAACGAAGAAGCTTTGCTCAAAAAACTTAGGGAAGCATTCAGGCTGGAATCTGCCGAAAGGCTGGCAAATCTCTCCGCGGGTCTGATAGACCTTGAAAAAGCAGACACAGACGAACTGCGGCGTCCGGTGCTGGAGGTGGTTTTTCGGGAAGCGCACAGTCTGAAAGGCGCGGCACGGGCGGTCAATCTGACGGAAATTGAAAGTCTTTGCCAGTCTGTCGAGAGCCTGTTCGCGGCTTTGAAAAAAAATGCCGTTCCGCTGTCGCCGGCGGTTTTTGATACGCTTCATGATTCGGTCAGAATCATTGAAAATTTTTTAACAGAACCGTCTGCTCATCATAAGGCGGAAATTGAAAAACTGCTTTCCCGGCTGGAAGAACTGAAACGTAAGGGCGAATTTGCGGACAAAGCGGCGCCGGAACCGCCGCCGATGCCTGTCCGTGAGAGACCGGAAGACAAGACCCGGGAACCGGGAACCGAGAGCCGAGAGTCAAAAGCAGATAACCGGGAATCAAAAGCAGATATTCCGGAGCCGGTATGCAATATCCAAGAGCCGCAAGCCAAGAGTCCGCAGGCGCAGACCGCTCTTCCGGGCAGACCTCTGATTTCGGAAACGGTAAGGATTGCCGCGGCAAAATTGGACAAACTGCTGGTACAGGCAGAGGAGCTTTCTTCTTTAAAGCTTGCCTCTCATCAGCGGGTATTGAATTTACGTGAGATTTCAGGTTCTTTTGAACGATGGAAAAAAGAATGGAATCGGATGGAGTCGGAATTTCGGATTCTGCGGACTCAGGTTCAGAAAGAAAAAAGCAATGAAAGCCGGGATACAGATAGCACCGCGTTGGCAGGTCTGATGAGTTTTGCGGATTGGAATCACGAACATAACGAGGCGCTGGGGCGTGAAATCCGGCGCGTCACAAAAGCGGCGGAAAGCGATCATCGCGTATTTTCCAAGAGGGTGAATGATCTGCTGGATGATATGAAAAAAGTGATGATGCTTCCTTTTTCAACGCTGTTTGAAATGTTTCCGAGAATGGTTCGGGACCTTTCACGGAATCAGTGCAAAGAATTGGATTTTATGATTGAAGGCAGCGAAATTGAAATTGACCGGCGGATTCTGGAAGAAATCAAAGACCCTCTGATTCATCTGCTGCGAAATGCTGTTGATCACGGATTGGAAGAACCGGAGGTCAGGCAGAAGCGGGGAAAACCGCGCCACGGCGCGGTCAGACTGCGGGTTTCCCAGATTGAAAGCAGCAAAGTTGAAATTGTGCTTTCAGATGACGGAAACGGCATTGATCTGGATCAGATACGGGAACAGGCTGTCGCGTCCGGCATTCTCTCGGAAAAAGAAGCGAAAAATCTCAAAGACCCGGAGGCATTGCCGCTGATTTTCCGCTCCGGCATTTCATCGAGCAAAATTATCACGGAAATTTCAGGCAGAGGGCTGGGGCTTGCCATTGTTCATGAAAAAATTGAAAAGCTCGGCGGGATGCTGTTTGTGGAAACCGCCTTGGAAAAAGGCTCGTCTTTCAGGATGGAACTGCCCGTGACGCTGGCGACATTCAGGGGGATTTTGGTGCGCGCGGCAGACGATCTGTTCATCGTGCCGGGCGCGCAGGTGGAACGCGTACTGAAAATCCGGCAGGAATCGGTGAAAACAGTGGAAAACAGACCCACCGTTTCTTTTGACAGTCAGGTGCTGCCCCTTGCGGAGCTTGCCGAAGTTTTAAAAATATCCTCCGGTTCGCAATATCCGGATTCGGAACAGGAAAACTCGGATTTCCTGACCATGATGGTTCTGGGAACCGGTCAGAAGCGGATTGCGTTTCAGGTGGAGGAAGTGCTTTCGGAACAGGAGGTTCTGGTCAAAAGCCTCGGCAGACAGCTTAACCGGGTTCCCAACATTGCCGGCGCGACCATTCTGGGAAACGGAAAAGTCGTGCCGATTCTGAATGTCCATGATCTGCTCAAATCCGCAGCATCGGAAAACAGGGTTTATACGCGCCGAACCGAACCGTCTCGGACTGAAGCAGAAACAAAGCGTCATGCGATTCTGGTCGCCGAGGATTCCATCACTTCCAGAATGCTGATCAAAAATATTTTAGAATCCGCGGGATATGCTGTGAAAACGGCTGTTGACGGCAGGGATGCCTATACAATTCTCAAAAGCGAAAGCTTTGATGCGGTGATTTCGGATGTGGAAATGCCGAGAATGAACGGATTTGAACTCACGGAACATATCCGCAGTAACGGGAAACTCGCAGATACGCCGGTCATTCTGCTGACAAATCTGGATTCCCGCGAAGACCGGGAACGGGGGATTGACGTGGGCGCGAACGCCTATCTTGTGAAAACCGGTTTTGATCAGAGCAATCTGCTTGATATTATCGGAAGGCTAGTTTAAACAAAAAAAGGTCAGGGGTTCGGGGTTCGAGGTCAGGGGTAATGCCCCGTACCCCGTACCCCGTACCCCGAACCATGACAACCATTGACATCCTGATTATCGAAGACAGCCGGACCCAGGCAATGCAACTGCAATTCATTGTCGAAGAATTAGGCTACCGGACGGTTCTTGCCCAAAACGGAATGCAGGGGCTGGAACTGCTTCAGAAAGGTTTTTCTCCCATTGTGATAACCGACTGGATGATGCCGGAAATGGACGGATTTCAATTTTGTCAGACCGTCAGGCAGCAGAATTTCCCCGGATATGTGTATATTATCATTTTGACGGCAAAAGACACCAAAAACGATATTATTACAGGATTGGAAGCCGGCGCGGACGATTATCTCATCAAGCCGGTGGACAAAGCGGAACTGGCTGCCCGTCTGAACACTGCTAAACGGATTATCACGCTTGAACATTCCCTGCGGAAACGCAATGAGGAAATCGCGCTGCTGTCTGTAACCGATCCGCTGACCAAAATTTATAACCGGCGATACCTGAACGAGCATCTGCCCGCAGCATTGGCTTATACCTCAAGATATAATCACCCTCTTTCTTTAATGATTGCCGATATTGATTTTTTCAAAGGCATTAACGACCGCTACGGTCATCTGACCGGGGATCGGGTTCTGGAGGCATTTGCCCGGTCTTTGAAGCAATGTATTCGGGAAGATTTGGATTGGATGGCAAGATACGGCGGAGAGGAATTTGTCATTGTGCTGCCGGAAACAAATGTGAGCGGCGCGCACAACGCAGCCGAAAGATACCGGCGGCGGATTGCCGAAACCACTTTGCTGACCGAGCCTGAACCGATCAGTATTACTGCCAGCTTCGGCGTTGCCTCTTTTTATCCTTCGGGAGACGGACGGCAGATCACGCCGGACGCCCTTATTGAAGCTGCGGATCAGTGTCTGTATCGTGCCAAAAAAGAAGGCAGAAACAGATGCGTTGCCGTACTGCTGGGATAACAGACTGGAATATGAAACACGAAAACACGAAAGTCTGTTTCTCGTTCCCACACTCCGCGTGGGAACGTCCGGAGTGTCCGGAGTGCGTCATCTTATAAAAGCGGAGCGGAG
>DZCT01000691.1 GCA_022736535.1 Desulfatirhabdium butyrativorans
TGGAAATGGACTCGTTTACGGAAAAAGTGGTGATGACCGGCGGCGTTGTGGCGAACAACCCTTTTTTGGTGGATATGACCGAAGAAATCATCGGGAGAAAAATTTTAGTGCCGGCGTATCCCCAACTGACAGGGGCTATCGGCGCGGCGCTTTACGCGATGTGAATTAATTTTTTGCCACGAATGACACGAATGAACACGAATTTCTTTTATTATTCATTCGTGTTTTTTTAATTCGTGTCCATTCGTGTCATTCGTGTCATTCGTGGCTGAAAAAGAGGAGAAAACATATAATGGCTGAAGAAAAAAAAGCACCCCGAAAGAAAATAAAAGCAACCGGCGAAATGCAGCGGATTATGTCCGAGTATTTCTATGAAATGAACGATGCTGTCAAAACCGGCAGCAGAAAAATCGCATGGTGTACCAGTGTGGGACCTGCGGAAATCCTGCGCTCAATGGGCTTTCTGGTTCATTTTCCCGAAAACCACGGCGCGATGCTCGGCGCCACCCGGCTCTCAACCGAGTACATTCCTGTTGCAAACGCGCTGGGATATTCGCCGGATATCTGTTCATATCTCACAGCGGATGTCGGCGCGTATGTCAAAGGCGTCACGCCGTTGGCAAAGGCTTATCCGGGCATTAACAGCGTCCCGAAACCCGATATTCTGGTTTACAACACCAACCAGTGCCGGGATGTTCAGGACTGGTTCGTATGGTATGCAAAGGAATTCAATGTTCCCTGCATCGGCATTCAGACCCACAGAGGCGTGGGAGATGTGACGGAGAGTCATTTCAGTTCCATCGCCAAACAGATGCAGGAACTGATTCCCACGCTCGAAGCCGTTTCCGGCAAAAAATTTGACATGGATGAACTCAAACGGGTGCTGGCGCTGTCCCGTGAATGTTCCGATCTGTGGAAAAAAGTGTTGGATACGGCTGCGGCAAAACCTTCGCCCCTGACATTTTTTGACGGCACGATTCACATGGGGCCCGCGGTGGTGCTGAGAGGCACGCAGCAGGCAGTGAATTACTACAAACTGCTGCTTGCGGAATTGGAAGAGCGTATCAAGAACAAAGATGCTGCTGTGGAAGATGAGCAGTTCCGCCTCTACTGGGAAGGGATGCCGGTCTGGGGAAGACTCAGCAACCATTCAAACCTGTTTTCCAATCTCAGGACAAACGTGCTTGCTTCAACCTACTGCAACAGTTGGATATTCACGGCTTTTGACGCCAAAGACCCGTTTATGAGCATGGCAAGGGCATACACGGAACTTTTTATCGTGCGCTCGGACAAGGCAAAAGAGAAATACATCAAAGATATGATGGCATTTTTCAAGGTTGACGGCATCATTTACCATGACGCCAAAACCTGTCCCAACAACTCCAACTGCCGCTACGGTATGCCCCAGCGCCTTGAAAAAGAAACGGGTCTGCCTTCTCTGACCATCAACGGAGATTTGAACGACATGCGCCTTGTCTCCGACGAGCAGACCAAAACCAACGTGGAAGCCTTTATCGAGCAGTTGGAAGAGAGAAAAAAGTAATTTCGCAAATTGGGAACACGAAAGAACGAAACACTCTGACTGTCAACACGAAAGAACGAAACACTCTGACTGTCAACACGAAAGAACGAAACACTCTGA
>DZCT01000246.1 GCA_022736535.1 Desulfatirhabdium butyrativorans
GAGGCGGACGCGGAGCGTCCGGGCTGCATTCCCACGCGGAGCGTGGGAACGAGATCAACTGCGTAACTCATAAATTTATTATCATTTACAGCTTTTGAAGTTTTATTTCAAGAGGTTTTTATAAAAATATAAATCAGACATCCGTATGTTGACAGACCGTAATATTCTTTTAATGTTGTTATAAAACAAACAATGTTTGCTCGGTATGTCAGGTATAAAACAACAATCCCTGTGTTTTTTAAACACACGGATTTGCTCCATTCAAAAATATTATCGTTTTATTCAAGTATTTTATAAATAAAACAGATGGATTATCTATAGATTGGCATGTATAATGCTTTATTAATTATTTAAAAAACAAACAGCAACCTTTCACAAAAAGGAGTATGTAAAAAAATGGCACAGATTATGATTAAAGATTTGGAAATGAACAAAGAATTGGACAAGAAGGCGATGAAGAATGTTGCCGGCGGATGGGGTTGCAGAACTGTGTGTCAATACGTACTTGTCCGTAGCGGCTGGTCTTATTATTATGCTCGTCGGTGTTACAGATATTGTTATTATTGATAACCTTATAGCGGGTCAAGGGAGGAAAAAAATATGGCAACCATCGTTATTAAAGATTTGGAAGAAAGCAAAGAATTGGATAAAAAGGCATTGAAAAATCTTGCCGGCGGCTGTGGAATTTGCAGAATTATATGCGGGTATTTATGTTATTATGTGGGATGGTACAGAGTTTGCTATCGGAGATGTTATTACAGATGTTATTATTGATAATATTCCGCTTTCCAACAGAGCTTTTCAAATCCATGAAAAACAAAGAACGCTGAAGAGAAGTAAAGTCAGCGTTTTTTGTTTTTCATGTTCTGAGAAAGGTAAAATATATTTACAACCATGCGATTTTTTAACAAACAATTTTTCATCGGTATGATAAGCGGCGTAATCCTCAGCTTTGCTCTTTTCCTGTTGGGGGGACATTTTTTCTTTCTGGCAATGCCTGAGAATGCGGAACAAATGGAAAGTACCCTTTTTCCGCCTCAGTTTCCTGAACAATCAAGACTTTCAATACAAGGCAAAACTGATTACAGGTGTACCTTGAAAACGCTTGATAATAAAGAGATAAAGCTTTCAGATTTCAGGAACAAAGTTCTTTTCATCAATTTCTGGGCAACATGGTGCATCCCCTGTATAGCCGAGATGAACAGCCTGCAAAAACTTTATGAGTCATTCAAAGATGAAGATGTTCAGTTCTTTCTGATTTCAAATGAAGATGGGAAAACCGTTCAGGAGTTTTTAGGAAAAAAACAATTCACCTTTCCCGTCTGTATTCTTGGAAGCGAATCTGTTCCGCAGGTATTTAAAACAGAAGGCGTTCCCGCAACATTTATCGTGAATCGTGAAGGCGGAATTGTATTCAAGCATATAGGCGCAGCCAAATGGGATGACGAATCCTGTGTGAATTTTATAAAGAACTTATTGTAGAGGATGTTTAAAAAATCACTCTCCCCCCTTTGAAAAAGGGGGGAAAATTCCCCTGTCCCGATTTTTCAAACACCTTCTAGGGAGATGGTGCGGGGCTGCCCCTGTAAGGGCTTGAGAGAGTTAGGAACACTGAGCGTCACGGATTCTTTCTGCGTTTGAAAGATTTGGGATTTATTCCCCGCTTTTTTATCAAAGTGTGCAGATAAGAACGGTTCATGTTTAAATGCTTGGCTAAAGCCGTTATATTTCCGCCCGCAGCATCCAGTTGTTCTTCCAAAAAATGCTTTTCGGCATCACCGCTTGCTATTTTTCTTATCTCATCTATTTTAGGATTTGTCACAACAGGCGGATTTTCGTTTATGTGTTCCGAATCCGGAGCCGGGCGTATGAGTTCCGGCAGGTGTTTTAAATCCGCCATATCATCCGCTATACAGGAGATACGGTAAATGATATTACGCAGTTCACGGATGTTTCCCCGAAAAGAATAGTTCAGCAAAAACTGACGGAGCCGGAAAGATAATTTTACCGGGGAACGATTCAGTTTTTCTGCGGCTTCATCGCAAAAATAATCAATGAGCAGCGGAATTTCATCCCGCCGCTCCCGCAGGGGCGGCAGTGTGACACAGATAACGCTCAGACGATAGTAGAGGTCTTCCCTGAATTTTTTTTCTGACATCATCTGATACAAATTACGGTTTGTTGCAGCAAGAACCCGTGCATTTACACAAATAGCGTCGTCAGAACCCACCCGCTGTATTTCGCCGCTTTCCAGTACACGCAGAAGTTTTACCTGATTTTCCTGAGAAATTTCTCCGAGTTCATCCAAAAAAATAGTGCCGTTGTTAGCTGCCTCGAATTTGCCTTTACGGTCTTTTACCGAACCGGTAAATGCCCCTTTAACATGTCCGAAAAGTTCGGATTCCAGCAGAGTGCCGACAATTGCCCCGCAGTTGACCGAAATAAAAGGCTTTCCGGATCGTCTGCTGTTGGCGTGTATAACCTTTGCGAGCAGTTCTTTGCCGGTACCGCTCTCTCCCTCAATCAGAATAGGCAAATCTGTTCGAGCCGCTTTTTCCACGGTTTCTAAAATTTCCAATAACTTGGGATTATCTCCGAAAACGCCTTCAAAAGCAGACAATACCTGACGCCGCTGTAATACAGACATCGGCTCAACGGTTTCTTCGGTCAGCGTCTGCCTGCATCTCTCAACTCTTGAAAGCACGAGAATTTCTTCCCGGAGAGTATTGACCTGTTCGAGAATCTTCTGAATACCGGGACGGTCAAGCTGAGACACCCATCGCAGGCTTGAGCGGATAATTTCAATATGCTCCAGAACATGAGCAAAATTAGTCGGAGAAGATAAATTCACTTTTTTATTTTATACCAATTCGCTTTCAAAGAATCGTAAAGCGATTTTTCAAATCGCTTAAACCGCTTGAAAAGCGGTTTTACGGAGAATTTTTTTTGAAAGCGAATTGGTATTAGATATTATCGGAAATAAGCGGCTGCCCATTTTATTAAAATCGGTCTCGCAAAGACCGCAAAGGGTAAAAATTGCAGGTCGGACACTGTATTTCCCTCTTTCTTCCTTTGCGTCCTTTGCGTCCTCTGCGAGAACCTTTTTTATTTCCGATAAAGTCTTTTGTATATGAGTTAAGCACTTTTAATTGGAACGATGCGCTATGAGACAGACCCGTCAACGGCGGACATCTGTTTTTTGACCAGATTGAAATACATTCCTTTTCTTTCCAAAAGTTCCTGATGCGTTCCCTCTTCTACAATGCCGCCTTCAAACAGCACAAATATCTTGTCGGCGTTCATAATCGTACTCAAACGATGTGCAATGAGAACCGCAGTCCGTCCCTGAAGGATGTGACGCATACTCATCTGAATATGGCTTTCGGATTCACTGTCCAATGCCGATGTTGCTTCGTCAAAAATCAAAAAACTGGGATTGTGGTAAAGGGCTCGGGCAATACATATCCGCTGAATCTGCCCGCCTGAAAGTCCTGTGCCGCGCTCGCCGACAGTCTGCTCATAGCCTAAAGGCATGTTGCTGATAAAACCGTGGGCGTCGGCAAGTTTTGTGACTTCTGTAATTCGGCGCGGGTCGGGATTCGGGTCTCCCATGGAAATATTCTCGGAAATCGTTCCGGAAAAGAGCAGGTTGCTCTGCATGACATAGCCGACGTTCCGCCGGAAATATTCCATATCAAGCGCATCCATGTCATAACCGTCAACAGAAATCTTACCTTCGTCAGGTTTGTAAAAGCCTACCAATAATTTTGCCAAAGTGGTTTTCCCCGAACCGCTGTGTCCCACAAAAGCGACAGTGGAGCCGCCCTTTATCTCCATGTTTATATTTTTCAGAATATAAGGGCTTTCTTTATTGTAACGGAAATAAACTCCCTCAAATTTCATATCGCCCTTCAGACTGGGAAGGATGATTCTCGAAGAAATGTCTTCCGGTTTCTGTTCGGGATCCAGCTCCAACACATCTCCTAATCGCTCCATTGCCACCAGCGTTTCCTGAAGCTCATCCCAAACCCTCACCAAGCCCAGAACAGGGTTCATGACGCTGCCGATCAGACCGTTGAAAGCCATCAACTGACCGATGGTAAGATTTTGGGAAAGAACCAGCTTGGAGCCTACCCACAGGAGCGCGAAACTGGCAGCAGCTTTCAGTCCTTCTGTTATAGCTCCAACCAGATTGGTGAATATCTCCGAGCGGTAACGGAGATCAAGCGTTTTTGCATATTTTTTCTCCCATTTGAGGCGCATGGTTCTTTCAATCCCCATTCCTTTGACTGTTTCAGCGCCTCCCAGCGTTTCCATCAGGAGCGATTCCGAATCAGCTTCGGCATAAAATGTGCGCCGAGCATAATCTCTGTATTTGGGAGATGCCACCAGCATCACAATGATGATGGGAGGCAGAAAACTGATCAGCAGAAGCGTCAGCTTGACGTTGTAAATAAACATGACAAAAAAATAAATAAAAACCATCATGGCGTTCATGATGCTGTTGATACTGTTTTCCGTCATAAAACGCCGAATCGTATTGTTCTCCTGAAAGCGGGCAATAATGTCGCCTGTTTTACGTTTGGCAAAATAGGAAATCGGAAGCGACAGTACATGTTTGTAAAAATGCGACATCATGCTGAAGTCCATCTTTCGGATCATGAAATTTGAAAGATAGACCCTGAGAAATTCAGTAATCTGGCTGAATATCATTGTAATGGCCAGACCCATAATCATCAGGTTGAGAAGGCTTTCATTCTGATGCACCACCACCCGGTCCAGGATATTCTGAATAATCAGCGGGGAAACCAGACCGAGCAACTGAACAATGACCGCGGCTAAAAGCATGTCAACAAGGATTCTTTTAAACGGTCTGAGATAGCCGATAAAACGGGCCCATGAAGAGTGCTTTTCAGCAGTGCGCGCCAGATTGTCGGTAGGAGAAAAGAGCAGGCAGTTTCCGGTCCAGCCTTTCTCAAATTCCGACACCGACATTTTTTTGAACTTCGTTGCCGGGTCCGCAAGCCATATATGATCTTTTGATATTCCATATACAATGATGTAATGATAGCCTTCCCAGTGCGCGATGAAAGGGAGTTCAAAATTCAGCATCATATTGTAGGTGCATCGGACGCCTTTTGTAACAAAACCGAGGGATTCGCCGACTTTGGCGATACTGTCCATCGTAGCCCCCTCAGTTGTCACATTTGCCATTTCTCTGAGCTTGCCCAGGGTCATGGGAATATCGTAATGCTTGCAGATCATGGCAAGACAGGCTGCGCCGCAATCCATTTCCTCAGCCTGCTGTATAAAAGGAAAACGCTTGATAAGCCGCTCCCCGGGCCCCGATTTTGAGCTGATGTCAAAGAGAAAGCCGCCGCCTTTACTTTTGGCGAGTTCTATCTGTCGTTCAAGTTCTTTTTCAGTAATTTCAATTCGTTCTTCCAGAACTTTCCGAAGATTCGGATTCCGTTCCAAAACAAAATGGACGGTTTTCTGGGGTACAACAACAACAACAACATCACTCAGTGCGACAGCGGCAGCCTGCTGAGTTGAATACATGAGACAGGCTTTTTCGCCGAAAACCTCCCCGGGGCCGTGGATCATCAGATCATAAGCTTTGCCTTCTTTCTCTCCGGCAATTTTTACCCGGCCTTCCCGGATGATATACAGTCGCCGATCCTCGGCTGAATCCTGCGCCAGAATTTTCTGGCCCGCACTGATACTCTTGATCCCGATATTCTGAACAATGTCATGAAGTTCAGCTCTGTCAACCTTTTTCCGAAGGTCGAAAAGCTGGGTCATAAATCCGCCCATCGCTTTCAGGGCAATGTATTGAGAAACAAAACGCTTTGCGTTTTCATTCCTGTTCAACAAGTTGGTAACCGCTTCACGCGGGAGGATGATGATTTCTGTGTCAGGATTAAAAGAAGCACGCACAGAAATATCCATTTTCTGATCCGTCATTGCCGAGATTTCAGCAAAAGTGTCTCCGGCTTCCATCGTGCCGATACTTTTTTCCTTACCCCGGTCTTCAGCAAAGAGCCTTACCCTGCCTGATTTGATGATATACAAACCTTCACTCGGATCACCGGCATTCAGCACTGTCGAACCGAATTCATAATGCGCTATCCGCACCTGCTCGGACAACCGTTCCAACTCGCTCTGATTGAAAGGAGAAAGAATTTCAACTTTTTTTAAAAATTCTGTCAGGGATGCGTCACTCAAGGGAATTTCTCCTGTAGGTTATCATATTTTAAAAATTCTGTCAGGGATACGTCACTCAAGGGAATTTCTCCTGTAGGTTATCATATTTTATATCAGAATATACAGAATGTTCGGAATTTATGATATAAAATGTTTATGAAGGCATAACCCTCACCGGACGTAACCCTACGCCCTCTGTCCCGTCGGCGAATGCGTCCGGGAATACTTTTCTGATGATGTTTGCAGAGCCGTTGACATCGGCGTTGACAAATTTACCCGCAAATGTTCTGAACAGTCCTCTTTTGACTCTCTGACCTTTGTAACTGTCATGTTTTCCGATCTCTTCACCGTCAAAGAACGAACATTTCGAGGTATAGCTTTCTTCAGTCGTGATGACCTTTATTCCGGCTTCCTCAGCTTTGTACCGGATCTGGCTGATGAGTTTCTCAAAGGATACCGAGACGAAATTCTGATTGTTCCTTTTTCCGATGTTTATCTCTCTTTTCCAGTCCCTGTTCTGACCGACAACAATGTTTCCGATCCTGTGCATTTCTGCATAATCCACAATAAGTTTTGATGTCTTGTGAAGATAGTCATCCGCTTTGCAGTTCCGCTTCAGAGTCAGTTTCTTAATTCTGCGTGAAATTCCTCTGCCGCCGATGAATGACATCAGTTCGGCCCTCTTTTTGTTGAAGAACTGATTCAGAGACTTCAGCGGACGCCCGTTAATCAGCAGAGGTCTCAGACCGGACTGATTTGAAGTCAGCGCTGCAAGATTGTTCAGCCCCGGATCAATTCCGAGATAAAGAGAACCGTCCGGTTTGTCATTCGGAACTGTCTCCCTGTCGTAAACAGCTTCGATCACATAGCACGAACTTGACGGAATTATTCTCACCTGCCGCAGATTGCCTGTTACTGCCGTTTTGAGAGGTGCAAGCCCTGATTTCTCAGGAAAACGGATATATCCGTCTCTCAGTTTCGCCTGCTGATTCGTGAATACAATGATATTCCTGCCCTTTGTTTTATGCTTGTATTTCGGAAGGTTCGGATTTCCGGTGAAATCATCCTTCTTTTCCGCCCGCTTTCTGACCGCATTGAAAAACGATTTCCAGTTTTTATCCAGAATCATCAGAATCTGCTGCGAGGTCGCAGCGGGCAGCTCCCTGTACTCGCTCTAGTTCTCAGCTTTGGCAATCCTGTCAATCTCATTATACCTTACCCATTCGGCATGTTCCCT
>DZCT01000247.1 GCA_022736535.1 Desulfatirhabdium butyrativorans
AACAAAACTGATTGTTTTCTCTGTACTTCTTGCGCTGATTCCTGTGGGGATTTCAGGATGGAGCATGATTCAGAAGACAAGAGACGAACTGAAAGATTCTGCCAACACCGAGCTGATGAACGCCGCGGATGATGTGCGTCAGGAGATAGAAGATTTTTACAGATATATTCTGTCGCCGCTCCGGCTGATTCAGAAAACGCTGGAAAACGAATCTCTGGGACCCAATGAAAAGCTTCAGTTGCTGACCGAAGGCATGAAGAACATCACCGAATTGGCGGCAATTCAGGTTTCTGTGGAAGGAAATTATCCGCTGCTGGTCACACAGGATGATTTTTTAAAAAAACTGTCTGATGTTAATAAGATGTCAAAAAAGCAGACTCAGGATTCTGATGAAGACCCTTCTGAAATCCTGAAACTGGAACCCGATGAGATCAAAGCGATTCAGGCTGCCTCCCGACAGAAACATAGCGAAAAAGATATTTTCCCGGGCGATCCCGAATATCTCCCGGAAGCGGAGGCATGGCTGATGACAGCGATTCTTCCGCTGAAAGTAGGCAGTGTTTCCGCTACCTTATCCGCCCGCATCAATCTTGAGCGTCTGAAAAAGCACATTGAAGAACATCCCTTTGCTCAACGGGGTTTCATCACCCTGATTCAGCATGACGGGCATAAAATTTTTGATCCGAAAGCGCCTGACCTCAGCGATTATGAATTGGTCAGGACTGTAAAAAAACATCTGCTTTCAGCCGGGGACACCAATGCTGTCGCGCTTTATACCCGGCCTTCGGGCGAGAAAATGCTCGGCGCATACTCCTTTCCTGCGGAACTGAATATTGCCGTGATTGCGGAGCAGGATGAAAAAAGAGCCTATCTGGCTGTCCGGGAAATGGAAGAGAAACTGCTGATGTGGATGCTCATCGGTTTTTCTTTTGCTGTGATAGCAGCGGTCGCGGTTTCCGTGTCTCTGACACGCCCCCTGCACCGTCTGATGCTTGCCGCGCGTAAAATTGCAGAGGGAGACCTTTCCGTTCAGATTGAAACCGGAAACAAGAAAGATGAAATCGGAGAACTTTCGCTGACATTCAACAAAATGGTCAGTGATCTTGACCGTTATATTCACGAACTGACGGAAACCACCAAAGCAAAAGAGCGGGCTGAAAGCGAGCTGAAATTGGCATGGAATATTCAGCAGAGTTTTCTTCCCAAAGACTTCCCAAAACTGCCGGAAATTGAAGTCTGGGGAAAATGCGAACCGGCTCGTGAAGTGGGGGGCGATTATTTTGATTTCTTTCAGATTGATGATGAGCGTTACGGCATGGTGGTCGGAGATGTTTCAGGAAAAGGCGTGCCTGCCGCGCTGTTTATGGCGGTCAGCCGGACCCTGTTTCGGATGCTCACCGCTCAGAAATATCAGCCGGGTCCGACGCTGACCGAATTTAATGACCGCCTGGTCGCGCTGGATCAGGGCAGCAATATGTTCATCACTCTGTTTTACGGTGTGATAAACATTAAAACCGGTCAGTTGCAGTATTCCACAGCAGGGCATAACATGCCGTATCTGAAATCTTCACAGTGTGCGGAGGGACAGTTCTGTATGCTGCCGAACATGAAAACCATGGTGGCGGGGATTATGGACGGGATGGAAATGGAGACAGCGGAAATTTATTTGTCCAAAGGGGATATGATTGTGCTTTACACAGACGGAATGACTGAATCTATAAGCAAAGATGAAAAAGAATTCGGAGAAGAACGCCTTGCCGAATATCTTAACCGTTACGCGGAGATGTCGGCGCGGGAAATATGCGAAAAACTCGTCGCCGATGTGCAGGCGTTTCAGACCGGTATGCCCCAGTTTGATGATATGACGATGTTTGTGATGAAAATGAGTTGATGGTCGGGCGGGGTTACGTCGCCGGCAGCGTGTACGGACATCAAATTTGGCGGCGGGAACATCAATTTTGACAGCCGGCGACAATCTGTCTTAACCTGGGCCCGCCCGACCTATAAAAATTTTTCAACGGTATGTTTCACTTCCTGAAATCCCATGGGCTTGAACATCACAAAATCTGCCCTGCTTTGCGGCATCTGAGGCAGAATTTCTTCTTTGCCCCATCCTGTCATCAGAATGACCGGTGTATGAGGGGATTTTTCTTTGATGTGCCGGGCAATTGTCCATCCGTCCGTATCATCCATTGTCAGATCGCAGATCACCAGATCATAAGCATTTTTTTCAAAATAATTCAAGCCGTGCCTGCCGTTTTCAGCAAGAGATACAACATAAGCCATCTTTGAAAGCATTATTGAAAACAAATTCCGAATGGCTTCCTCTTCTTCAATTACCAATATCCGTTTTTTCAAATTTTTCTCTTCAAAATTAACAGCCGCACGCATAAGCATCAGGAAACTTTCACTTATCATATTATGCCGTCAATTTTCTTATGAAAATAATTTAAGCAGTTGATGTGATGATGCTTAATTTTTTCTTGGAAAAGTAAGCAGAAAAGATTGGCAGCAAAAAAAATCGCAGATGTGATATATTTGCAGGATGTGATTGATGAGTCAGCGATTGAAAAACAGCATCGTAGCAGATGCCGAATATTCATAACGGGCGGAATATCTGCGATTCAGATCACATTTCCGACGGCGAATTTCAGAATGCTGTCTTTGAGTTTTCCGCCGACCAGCATTCCCAACTGTTTAAAGCAGTTCAGACACAGATGCAGGGAATCGTCAGTCTCATGCATTTCTGCAAGTCTGACTTTATCTCCGCAGAGATCGCAGGGGATACGGTCTGATGCCGAGACATTCCGCAAGTCCGTCAGAATACAGCCTTTTGCCATATATTTGACGCCGGTTCCGTAAACAGGCATTTCGGCAATTCTTTTAGTCCATACGACTTCTGCAATATAGGTTCTGTAAGCCCCGGGCGTGTAGGATTCGGGCATGAAATTTATCATCTTGATGTAAAGGGGCCAGCCCGGACGAAGCTCCTGATCTGATTCAAAATACATGCCGCCCCTGCTGTAGTTGTACATGGTGGCATCGCAATAATCTTTCATGCGATAGGTTGCATAACTAATAGGGGCTTCATAAAATTTTCGGGGATGAACTCTTCTCTTATAGGAAGCTGCCATCTTGTCCTCCTTTCTCATCTTATCTCATTTTAATGTTTCCGGTTAATGTTTCCGGTTAATGTTTCCGGCTCACAAAAAGACATAACAAACCTGCCGTCTTCTGACAGCAGGTTTGTTACTGGTCGCTCTCACTCTTACAATAGGCTTTCTCACGTTGTCCGACAGTTGTTAAGAAGCAGGTTTTCGGGAATCGCCCAACTGTCCTCTCAGGCAGCTTCAGAATTAGGGGATGCGAAGCGCTCGGAACCCTTCGCGTACCCGTTTGCCCTGTACGGAAGATGAGATGCCGCATTTTGGTACAATTCCTTTGTACATTTTATAAACTCCGTATTCTTCTCAAAAAACTCGGAGACCATTTCGTAAGAGTGAGCGTCACTGATGAACCTGCTTCTTGCTTTTTCACCGACTTCGAGCCATCTTTTATACAGCTCGTCCAACGAATCACCTTCTTTAAACGCCTCTTCTATCAAGTTGTAAAATTCCATAAGTATTTTACTTGCCTCCCGGTATGGTTTAAGGTTTGATTCCAACAGGCAGATAGAAAGTTCCGCATTTTTCTTTACCCACACAATGAATTCATTCAGTGTGTCTTTGTATTCGGGCTGCAGAATGACTGTCGGACGAAAAATCTCAGCCGAATGCTCAAGTATTTCTCTCCATGCCTTTATCATGCGGTCATAATGATCGTCGGACAGCATGATTTTACCTTGGAGAACATGTGAAAAAATTTTTGCAGCATTTCCGTTTGAAGATTTGAAAATATTTATCATTTTGCTTTCAAAATCAACAATTTCCTGCAAAAAGCTTTTCAGTTTTTCCCTCTCTTTATCAAAGGAAGTCAGGGATTCTTTCACGGCTTTTTCCATGAAATTCATCCCCTCAAAAGGCGTATTTTCAAAAGACGCGTTCACCTTTTCAGAGATATTGTCGCAGGCTTCCTTAAAGGTTTCAATGAACTGACCCGTATCTGTTTTTTCTCCGCTGATAAAATTTCTGGTCACTTCAAAACTTTTTCCCACCATATCATTTGCACTTTTAAGGCACTGTCCGTACAGTTCCGCGTACAAAGTGATGCTTCTGGAAGCTGCTTTCGTCATTTTCTCCACAGATGTAAAAGGCTGTGAAAAACCTCCTTCTGTTTCTTTCACCCATGCGCCGAACATATCCGGCCAGGGCATCAAAATGTTTTTGTAAAAGTCAAACATTTCCGTTCCTTTTTTTTCCATTTCCTTTTTCAGATCCTCCTTTTTTTTAAAAAAAAATTCTGACTCTGACAGGAGCGATGATATCCGTGCGTTGTTCTCCTGTTTTTTTGTATATTACAAATATGCTTAAAGATAGAAAAAAGCAAGCCTGCATAATTCCCTATTTAATACGGATATAATCTAAGTATTGACAAACAGGGAACCGGCGGTCTGCAATGCCGGATTTCCGATTTATTTTCAGTTTTATTTTTTTAACCTGCTTATATTACAGATTTCAAGCCTTATCAGAGAGATTTTTTTAAGCTGTACTTAAAAAAATGCAGGCATAAAAGCGGTCGTATTCTGATTTTTATTTCTGCACCGCTGCCGGAAATTCTTTTATATATAGTAATCCAATTTTGGTTTTTTACGGCATATTTTTTGCTTACATGCCGTATTCCGCTTTCAGATGTCTGTCTGTGTATGTCTGTGTGCGTCTGCGGCAAAAAAACAAAAGCGGATCAGTATATATCTCACAGGGCGCAGGGACATGCCGGCGGCGTGTCCCTGTATTCATCTGTCATCTTCAGAAAGATGAGCCTGAAGACAGTTGACCGATAAAAACCTGAATCGGATTAGCAAATCCTGAAAATCATCAGGGTTCAGATTTTTCTCCCTGCTTGACAATAAGGTTTTTGAGATGTAGCTTATATGGACTTTCATGCAGTATTTTGAAAGAATGAAACGCAAGGGAGATTTTTTTTATGCCTCCGATTATTTCTGTTGTAGGCAAGTCCGACTCAGGTAAAACCACACTGATTGAAAAGCTGATTCCCGAATTGAAAAAACGGGGATACCGTATCGCTGTATTGAAACATGCTTTCCATCAGTTTGACATGGACAAAGAGGGAAAAGACAGTTGGCGCCACAAAGCAGCCGGCGCGGATACCGTCATTGTCGCGTCGCCGGGCAGGATTGCAATGGTAAAAGATGATGATTTCGGAACGCTTGACAGCCTTGCCTCCTATTTTCAGGATATGGATATTGTGATTACCGAAGGCTACAAAAGGGAACACAAACCCAAAATCGAAGTTTTCCGCGCCGCAGCGCATAAAGAACCGCTGTGCAGAGGCAACAGCGATCTGATCGCGCTGGTGACAGATTCGGATATTGATCTGAATGTGCCGCGCTTCGGGCTGGAAGACATCAAAGCTTTGGCGGATTTTATAGAAAAAGCTTATCTGACACGGGAGCAGTAGGGTGGGCATTTATGCCCGCCCTACCGCGCTTCTCTGCGTTCAAGCGGAAGCCAGTAAAATTCATGAATCAGCACGCGAAGGATGCTCGCTGCCGGTACGGCAATCATCATGCCCCCGATGCCGAACTGCGCGCCGAAAATCAGGGCGAGCATCACCGCCAAGGGGTGCAAGCCCGCGCCTTTTCCCACAATTCTCGGCTGAAGCACAAAACCCTCAATTGCCTGAATCACGCAAAACAGCAGCAGCACGCCGCCGAGCGTGATGATTTTTGTGGTCCAGGGCATTCCGCCGCCGGTTAAAAGCACAATCAGAATTGCGGGCATCACGCCGATCAGGGGACCCAGATAAGGAATAAAACCGCCGACTGCCGCGGCTGTGCCGATCAGCACGCAGTAATTGCGCAATGCGGGAAATCCGACAAATCCCATGAAAAACAGCCCCACCGCAAACAATATTCCCACAATCGCCGAGACCGTGAGCTGACCGCGCAGAAATCCGCCCACCGCGATGTCAATCTTTGCCATCACGGCAAAAATTTTGTCACGATGTCCGGGCGGAATCATCTTGCGGATCATGGGACTGATTTTTTCCCAGTCTGCAATAAAGTAAAAGGCGATAATGCCCACCAGCGTCAGGAATGAGAAAAAACTGACCACGGACCCCACGCTCGTAAAAATGCCTTTGCCTGCAAATTCAATCGCTTCAAATCCGCCGGATGCGATTTTTTTCAATCCCGGTATCAGCGATGCCGCAAGCTTTTCATAGTCAATTTCAATTGCCTTGATTTTTTCCTGAATCAGCAGAATCAGTTCTTTGTCAATTTGCAGGTATTCGTTCTGGGAAAGTTTTGCCAGCAGCGAAGGCATGACGGCTTTCAGCGTATTGAACAGCCGGATAAATTCGGAAAGAATTTTCGGAATCAGAAATGCCAGCAACAGAAAGACCGCAAGACAGATGAGCATGTAAAGCGCCAGTGTTCCCATGATTCTGCCGAGACGGAGCTGATGTTGCAGGATAATGACAACAGGCGCGAGAATATAAGCCATCAGCAGGGCGGCGATAAAGGGCGCAAGAACATTCAGCACAAAGACAACAGTACTTTTGAGCAGACTGACGGTGTAGAAACCGAAAGTAATGACGCCCATGACGCCGACGGCGTAAACAATGCGCCGCAGAAAAGGATCGGAAATTTTCAATTCGGACATGGTGTTATCCTCATGACAGGGTGGGGTTACGTCCAATGCCGTTATTTCGGTCAAAATAACATCGGCTATGCTTCTGTGCCGATAATTGTTATTATACACCCTCACAAATCGGAACTCAAGCAAAAAAAAGACCTCCGGGATCATCACAATCCCGAAGGTCTGTTGTTACAGTGTGTATTGTTACGGTGGGCGGCGTGTCCCTACGGCATTCAATTCTCACTTCTCACTCGGAAGCCGCGGAGAATCCGGGCAGGAAGCGATATTTATACGACACTCCCTCCCATTCGACAATGCTGAATCTGTACTTCACAGACGAGGGCTTGGCAAAGAGATGTGCCTTGCCGCCGAGCGTTGACAGTTCAACAGGCGCCGAGAAACTGACCGCTGCCGTGGCTGAGGACGGCAGAATCTGAATACCGGGATTCAGTTTCAGACGGCTCTTAATCAGCAGCAGATCGGCGCTCACGCCGATGTCGGTATCATCTGCTCCCGCGCCGCGTTCCAGCGTTCCGGTCAGAGACGCGTAAGGTTCTGCCTCCAGAATCAGCTTGTTGGTTTTGAGATACCTGACTTGGCCCCGGATACCGATTTCGCCGGTCATTCCTCCGACCGCCGTGATCGGCACAGG
>DZCT01000248.1 GCA_022736535.1 Desulfatirhabdium butyrativorans
ATGCCCACCGTTTATAAGCCGGTGGGCAGCAAGCTGCCCACCCTACTGTTTTTAGAACACGGCTACCGGATCAACATCCGCGACAACTCTGACCTGACGGTTGTGAAAGAGCTGCGGATGCTCATGTTTCAGACGCTGAACAAAACGGTGAAGATGCGCTGTGTTCAGTCCTTTCAGAAGGATCTGCCGCCGGTACTGATTCGCAAGTCTGGAAACAGCCGCCTCAGCAGGTCCCATAATGATAACATATTTGGAAAAATCGGGATCGCTGCTGTGCAGACGCCGACAAATATCTCCAATATCCTGCGCAAATTCAGATGTTTTATTTTTATTCTCTCCTGAAATTTTCAACTGAATCATTTTTGAAACCGGCGGATAGTTCAGCGCTTTCCGAAAAGCGATTTCCCTTTCATAAAACATTCTGAAATCCTGATGTTTGGCGGCAATGACGCTGAAATGCGTGGGATTGTAGGTTTGCAGAATCACCCGCCCCGGCGTGTCTCCGCGTCCGGCTCTGCCCGCAACCTGCGCCATCAGTTGAAATGCCCGCTCCCCGGCGCGGAAATCCGGGAAACACAGCGAAAGGTCGGCGCAGATAATGCCGACTAAGGTAATGCCCGGAAAATCATGCCCTTTTGCCACCATCTGCGTGCCGACGAGTATATCTGTCTCACGGTTTCTCACACTTTTGAGAATCTGTAGCAGATCGCCTTTGCGGCTCACCGTATCCCGATCCATTCGG
Organism: Desulfatirhabdium butyrativorans; assembly: GCA_022736535.1. Taxonomy (GTDB): domain Bacteria; phylum Desulfobacterota; class Desulfobacteria; order Desulfobacterales; family JAIFKL01; genus JAIFKL01. The sequence continues at coordinate 743 of DZCT01000248.1, forward strand.
GCGATTTTTGACTCAGGAAATAACTTATTCAGCGCGGCTTCGACTTTTTCGGTGCCGAGTCCCAGCAGTTTGATGCCCGAAGAATTGCAGGTCGGACATTTGGACGCGGCGGAAAGCGTGAACCCGCAGTAGTGACACTTATAGATATTCGCCGTCCGATGCAGGGTGAGCGTGATGTCGCAGTTCTTGCAGCGGAGCGGGTCCCCGCACGCGCCGCAGAGCGGAAATCCGGCAAATCCCCGCCGATTCAGGAAAAGCAGCACCTGTTCTTTGTGAGCGAGCGTTTCCTGCATTGCGGCGTAAAGTTCGGGCGAGATAAAACGACCGGTTCCGCGCTCGTCTCTGTTTTTGCGAAGATCAACTACCTGAATTTCCGGCAGGGGGCGGGATTCTACCCGCCGGGTCAGGCGGAGTTCCCTGCATTTGCCGATTTCCGCATTGTAGGAGGACTGAAGCGAGGGCGTGGCAGACCCCAGCAGCGCGATGCCGCGGTCCAGCTTTGCCCTGACAAGGGCAAGGTCTCTGGCATTGTAGAGCAGATCATGTTCCTGTTTGTAGGACGAGTCATGTTCTTCGTCCGCAACAATCAGGCCGACCTTTTCAAAAGGCGCAAAAACTGCCGAGCGCGCGCCCACCGCAATTCGGGCTTCTTTGTTCAGAATGCGCGTCCACTGATCGTATCGCTCGCCGGCGGAAAGTCCGCTGTGAAGCACCGCGACACATTCGCCGAAACGCGCCCGGAACCGTCTTTCGGTCTGGGAAATCAGCGCAATTTCAGGAACTAAGACCAGCACGGATTTTCCCTGCCGGATGACTTCCGCTGCCAGACGCATATAGACTTCGGTTTTTCCGCTGCCGGTCACGCCGGAAAGCAGATATGCGGCAAAGCCTTTTCCCATTGAAGCCATGATTTCCGAGATGACGTTTTCCTGTTCCCGGGTGAGACCGGGCGGCTTGTCCGGTTCTATGACTTCACCGAAAGGGTCTCTATAAACTCTTTTTTCAAATATCGAGACAAGTCCTTTGCTTTCCAGCGATTTGATGAGACTCGGCGCGGTCGGAATTTCTGCTTTCAGTTCTCTTACGGAAATCTCCTGTTTTGACTGCAATATCTCAAGGATTTTTTTCCTCGGTTCGGAAAGTTTTTCAGGAGAAATATCAGATGCTGTCAGAGAGACATATCGCTCGGTGCGGGCTTTTGTTTTTCCGCTTTCCAGCAGGTTCTGTCTGATGAGCCATCCCTGTTTTTCCATGTCTCTGAGCAGCGCGTAGGGAATCTCTTTGTTCAGTATCTTGGCAAGGGATTTCAACTTGAGCGGTTCTGATGTGAGCCGTTCCAATATCTCGCGTTTCAGGGGCGTGAGATTTTCGCCTGAAAGTGCTTCTTTTCCGGCTTCTGCCAAGGCGGCTGTTGCAAAATCGTAGGGATTTATGCCCCCGGGCAGCGCACACTGCACCGCCAGCCCGATGGGATACATATAGTAATCTGCCATCCATCGGAAAAAGGGGACCATGGACGGCGGAAAAAGCGGATGTTCATCAAGCACATCCAGAATCAGTCTGACTTGGGACTGCTCGCTTGTCTCAGGCATTCCCAGTATGTAACCCGTTATCCGCCGTCTGCCGAAAGGAATCAGCACCCTTTTTCCCACAGAGACAAAAGCGGAAAGCGTGTCCGGCGCGGCGTAGGTGAAGGTGTTTTCAATGGGAAGCGCAATGGCGACTTCGATATAGTTTGACTCCGGCATCTTTGACTCCGGCATCATTGTTTTACGATCCATGTTCCGTTTTCGGTCTGAATCTTCTCTCCCTGCAAGGCATTTTCCGCATTGAGTTTTCCGAAGATGCGGTGAATTTCCGGCAGATCGCTTTCCTTCAGATTTTCATTCATCTCAATGACTCGGCGCATGATGATTTCTCTTGACTGATTGACCTGAGAAATGACGGCATTCAATTCCTCCGATGTGTAGCGGGCGGCGAAATCTTTCAGGTTTTCAGGCGCGTCTGATTTGCTCATCTGAAAGGACGTCAGCAGTCCTTCGCTGTTTTCGCCGACCCATTTCAACTGCTTGAATGCCTGAACATCATCGGCATGAAATGACTGAACCTGAATGGCAGTCATCGCGTCTTTATGCTCCTGACTTTGACGCGGAGGCTTCTGAATCACGCCTTCGGCATCCACACTTCTGACCGAAGCCAGCAGCAGCATTTCTCTGTCAAGCGAATTGTAGGTTCCGAGAACCTGATTTTCCAGCGCGGTACGTTCACTGAGAACTTCGACTTTTACCTCAGCCAGCGTACAGCCCGCAACGAAAATAAGAGCCATAAGAAATAATGTCTTCATTTTTTGTCTCCTGTTTGTCATATCCGATCTTTGGTAGTGGTGTAGAAGAGGTGATGAACTATGTCCCTGTCATTCTGAGCCGCAGCCCTGAGCGCAGCGAAGGGTCAGCGAAAAATCTCTTATTATAACAGCATATTATAAAAACAGAGATTCTTCACTTCGTTCAGAATGACACTCCGAAATCACCTGTTCTACACCACTGCCCGATCTTTTTTGGTGATGCAGAAACACAAGGTGTTGCGTCTCTGCCGGCAGCGCGTCCGCTTCGTTTAACTTGGGCGTTCCGCTTCCTTTTAAAAAACACTTTTCCCGCTCCGGCATACAGTTTTACGGCTCCGTCTGACAGGAATTTCTTTTAAGATTTACGGAGGAAAAGGTTGTTAAAGTCGGTTGCCGCACAGCGTGGGCAGGCGCATTTACGATTACGTCATTTAAGAGGTTCTGCGCCTGCCCACCCTACAAATTATGAATTACAAATTACAAATTATGAATTATGAATACATAGAAAAACCGGTATTGTTAATTTTTTTCAATTGTTATATTTCCGTTTTCTCCGATTCGCAACACATTTGCCGAAGTGATTTTCAATGTCTCAGCAATCGCTTTGAGATGAACAAGATATTCGCCGAGTTTGTCTATTCCTGAAATATTGGCAATGTTCAGCCTTTCCAGACGCGGGATTTCCAGCAAAAGACCTTTTACTTCAATTTCGCCGCTCGATGAGAGATTCCCGTCTGCCACCGTGACCGCAAGCCGCCGGGGTCTCCCTTTGCGGAAAAATTCACGCTGAGAGACAATTGCCTCATTGCCTTCATAAGGATCGAGCGCATAAAGCAGCCGTTCAACAGCCCGGGAACCGATATGCGTAAACTGAATATCTGTTTCTGTTTCCTCAAGCAGCGATTTCAGTTGAGTCCGCAACGGAAAAACAAGCGACAACTGCCCGCTCAGTTCCGCATCTCCGGCTTTGTAAGTCATATCCGGAAATATCTTTTCCATATCTATCCCTGAAAAACTCAGCCGGATATTGAGGAAATAAAGCGGTTCCGAGCCTGCAAATTTTTTCTCCGAGGTCAGCGCAGAGCCTATTACACTTCCCCCCAGCAAGTCAAGTCTGAAATGATCCAGACCGGGCATTTCCCGGCTCAGATCAAGGTCTGTCAGCGTCTGACCGATTTCAAATCCGGACGGTTTTGCGCCGATGCGGGCAACTGCAAAGGAAAGTGTATGACTCATGCTGACCCGTTTCTGCATCTTGTTTAAAAAGTTTTGAACCGACGACCCGCCGGAAACAAGAGGCTTCTGAGGACTTGTCTCCATCACCTCCGCAGATAAAGGACGAACTTTTTTTTCAACACCGCCGTTCTGTTCGGCTTTCAGACGGTTTTCTGTCAGAATGCGGTATCGTTTTTCGATATGAAGATCAGTATTCAGCCCCTTCACAGTAAAGGCATTTCCTGTCTGAAAATCCGCATCGGAGATACGGATCCGGGCTTCTGCGCCCAAGGTTTTGCCCGGAACGGATTCTGCCTGAATATCTCCTTTTGCGCCGCCCTTTATCTCCCATCCGGGGATGAAGTCCGAGATATTTGCAGTGTTCGGAATACTCACAGCCGCATGAGCCTTTCCGCCGAGCGTGTTCAGCCACAAAGACAGAGGACTGTCCAAGCCCTTTTGAAGCATTTTGTCTGCACCGTAGAGAGACGCCTCCAGATTTGCCTTTATATCTGAGGGTTTGATTTCTACGGACTGAGAAATCAGGAGTGATTCAAGATAGTGATGATCGCCTGAAAATGATAAGTAAAGATGCAGGGGCTTCTTCAATTTCTGCAAAAGGATTTCTTCAATGCCTTCTGCGGAAATTTCGCCGGAGAGCTTGCCGTTGCCGCTTTTTCTGTCAAATGAATACCTCATCGGAGAAGTCGAAAAAGACTTTATCTTTACTCGTTTTTTATTCGCAAGTCTCAAATCTGTATCAACTGCTTTCATCTGAGTAACAATATCCAATCGCTCAAGAAAACTCAGGTTTTGCTCAATGTCTGCGGCTGAAAATGCGCCGAGTTTTTTTATCTCCTTATCATTCGGGAGCCTGCCGGAAAAATCCAATATGACTTCCGCATCTCCCTTCATCTCTGATTTTTCTATATGAGGCATCAGAAGCGGAAAGACATTTTTCGAGAGCATATCTAAATCTGCGGAAATATTTCCTTTAGTCTTGAGAAGCTTCCTGCCTGTGTCTTCTGCATCTGCCTGAATCGCCAATGAGACAATTTTTCTGCTTTCCCCGTAAACAGCGACAATGACCTGCGATGCCGCGCCCTTTATATCCAATTTCAAAGGCGAGACATTCCGGAGTCTTGCGCTGCTGATGCGGGCATCAAGTTCTATGCCTGTTTTCAAAGTCGGAGATTTCTTTGTCTCAATCGCCGACAGCGGCGCGGAGAGTTTCAACTCTTTCAGCCTGACTTCTGCCGCTGTGTCTGACAGGGCGCATTCCGCGCTCAGAGAATGCCTGAGATTCCTCACATCGCACAGTGACGGTATCTTTAACTCGCTGACGGCGAGCGATTCTTGCAGTGAAAAATCTGAGACAATGCCCAAGAGCGCGGTTGCCGACTTTCGGATTTGCCCGGATTTAAAGCTCAGATCGGGAATTTCCAACTGCTGGATCAATATCTCTTTTTCTCCCTTTATGCTGAGTGAATCCAAGTTTAAAGATGCGCTTAAATCAGCAGATTCCGGAAAGAAATCTCGGAGACTTGTCCTGACATGAGGAATCAGAAGCCTGATTTCCGAACCGGAGAGACTTAATTTATCTGAATTAAATTGAAAATCGGGAACAGTGAGAGACAAGTCATTTATCTCGGCATGATTTGTTGCGCCCCCGGACAGAGGACCGGAAAATGCGGCATTCCGTGCTTCTAAAATCGGAGAAAATTTTTTGTTTCCAGAGTTGAAACTGAGCGGAAATTTCTCAGGCAGAAAATCGCTCGCGGCGGTCAGCAATTCTGTGAGATCAAATCGTAACTGACTCAGTTTCAAATCAATCTCCGGCACATCATGCAGGCGGTCCAGCAAGCCGTTACAGACAAGGCGGCTGGCGCCGAGATGAATCTCTCCGGCTTCAACAGACAGTTTTCCTTTGTCCGAGTCAAAGCCGCCTTTATCTGAAATTTTGAAATTGAGAGGGCCTATATGTCTGCCTTTCAGCAGATCGCCGGAAATACTCACTTCCTCTCCTTCCAAATCCGCATCAAAAGAAAATGCTTTCAGGAGGTTGCCGGAAGTCTCTCCCCTCAGTTTCAGCTTTCCTTTTATCTCACTGCCGGAAATGATCGGCGGCATGAAAGCACGCAGGGAGGTCAGAAATTCTTTCAGATCAAGTTCTAAAGGAGCAATTTTTATATGAACCCGATCCGGCGCACCCTGATGCCATCCTTCAGCCGTTCCGCTCCAGATCAGGCGGCTGTCGCCGATATGAATCTCTCCGGCGTCAACAGACAGTTTGTCTTTTCCTGAGTCAAAGCCGCCTTTATCGGCGATTTTGAAATTGACGGGACCCAGATGCCCGCCTTTCAGCAGATCTCCGGAAATACTCACATCAAAGCCTTCAAGGCGCATATCAAAAGCAGGCGACTGATAGGAATCGCCGGACAACTCAGCGATAAAATTCAGTTTGCCTGACAGTTCGCTGTCAGACACCGGCGCCGGCAGAAAAGGCTTCAGCATATCGTTCAACGGCTTTAAATCCAAGCTGATGTCGCTTTTGATCTCGCGGGATAACAGGTCGGCGCAGATGTCCGCCTGTAATCCGGGAACGGCGGCGTTTATCTCAGCGTAAATGCCGTTCAGCCTGAATGCGCCTCGTGCGTCAAAGAGATTTCTGACCAGGGCATTTAAACGAATCGCTGAAAGTTTTTTCCCGTCTGATGCCGCATCTGACAAAAGCCTGAACCTTATCGCTTCCGAACAGAGCGAAGGCATGTCTAAATGCAGAGAAGCATTTTTCAAAGCAAGCTGTTTTTCCCGCAGACGGTCTTCTGCCAGAAAAGAGAAGTCATTCAGATGAATTTTGCTTTGAATATCAATCGGTAAAAAAAAGAGCGATTGCGATTTCTCCTTTTGCTCCTCTTTGCCGGAACTGATATGCGAAAGCAGTTTTTCCAGATTTGTCTCTCCCTTTCTGTCGCGAATCAGCCGAATATCCGCGCCGTTGGAAATGAAATTAAGCCTGAGACGCCGGTTTCCGAAAACCTGAATATTTACAAAAAGTTTTGCACTGACGACGGACAGGATAT
>DZCT01000249.1 GCA_022736535.1 Desulfatirhabdium butyrativorans
TGCGTTCTTAGCGCCTTTGCGAGAAATTCAGATAAGGAGTATAAGCCATGAAGCGGCAATTTTCTGTATTCTGCAAAAGCATTCCCGGAAGAATCTTTCTGATTAACATGCTGACCATTGCAATGTCCATGCTGATTGTCATTGCCACTTTTTTCTCTTTAGACTATATCAGAAATGTTTTGAAAACCGAATTTGCTCAAAACATCGGCAGAATAACGCAGAACGCCCGGACCGGCAGATCGCTTGCCCGGATATTGAGCGACACGCATCTTCTGATGAGTACGTTTTACGGAAAAGAAGCCCTCTTGGAAACCGAAGGCGAGCGTCTTGTGAAAGTGGCGGGAGAGCTGATTTCAGAAACGGCTGATCCGAAATTGAAAGATGCGCTGAACAGCTTTATGGAGAAAATCGACAATTTTCTTCAGGAATGCCGGAATGTCAACCGAACCCGCAGGGAAATCGAAGCCGCAGAACAGCAGTTCAATACTTCCCTGACAGGGTTGTCGGAAACCGTTGCGGAAATGATTGTTGATCTGACCATGGAAGGCAAAGATGCCGCCATTATGGAGCAACTGACATTCATGATTTCCGGATATCGGGAAACTTTCGGCGAAGCGGTCAACCGATTTGTCCGGATGGGATTGGATCATTTTGAAAATAGCGGCGCGGATGAAAAAGACCGTCCTGTTTTTACACTGATACTGATGGACGATCTCTTACTGAGACTCCGAACCCTGACCGCGTCTGACCCGAAAATAGCAGACATAGGCAGACAGCTCATTGAACTGTCTCAGAAATATAAAGACCGTGTGAAGCAGTTCCATCAGGATGCCGGAGAACTTCATAACAGGGGAAGTGAACTGGAAGAGGCGGAAAAAAGTCTCATCGGATATATTGCAGAAACAGAAAAAGCGATTTCAGGCGAAGCGGCAAAGGGCGTGGAATCTCTGGGAGCAAAACTTTCCGAAGGAATCCTCAGCGGAAGTCTGGTTCTTGTTCTGCTCGTTCTGACGGTGGTATTTTTTTCTGCTGTTCAGGGATGGACTATCGTAAGGTCATTAAAACAGGTGATTGCCGGGCTTCGGACCGCCTCCGGGCAGATATCCGATGTCTCGGAGCAGGTCTCGTCAAAAAGCAGAGAACTTGCTGAAAATATGGCAGATCAGGCTGCCGCTTTAGAGCAGACATCGGCATCTCTTGAAGAAATAGACGCCATGACGCATAAAAACGCTGAAAATGCAAAATATACGGATCAGATTGCAAAAGATACTGCCGAAGGAATTGAAAATGTTACCGGGACCGTCAGCCGGCTGACGCAAACCATGTCTGAACTTTCCCGGGCCGGCGAGCAAACCCGGAACATTATAAAAACCATTAACGACATCTCTTTTCAGACCAATCTGTTAGCTTTGAATGCCGCAATTGAAGCCGCGCACGCGGGAAAAGCCGGCGCAGGCTTTGCGGTGGTGGCGGATGAAGTGCGGAATCTTGCAGTCCGCTCCGCTGACGCCGCAAAGCAGACCGCATTGCTGATTGAGAATACGATTGTCAGACTCGGGGAGGGCGGAGACCTGGTGCTGAATATCAGCGAGATTTTTGAGAAAATGGCGAAAGATGCTGTCAGTCTCAGAGAACGGATCGGAGATGTCTCCTCAAGTTCGGGCGAACAGGCTCAGGGCATATCTCAGATTAACAGGGCGGTGACGGAAATGGACAAAAGCGTTCAGCATCATTCGGCAACCAGCGAGAATTTATATGCAATCTCTGAAGACATGAAAGCAGAAGGATCGCATCTCAACCGGATGCTTGAGGAATTGGCAGGGATGGCGGGTGTGAAACTGATATGACAGAAGGAAGCGGGCATTTGCTAAAATTTCATTTCAGCACTCCGGATAAAAAGGTTCTCGCAAAGGCGCAAAGATTCCGTTCCGCAGGGGCTTTTGCTGAAATTTCATTTCAGCACTCCGGATAAGAAGTTTCTCGCAAAGGCGCAAAGAACACAAAGAAAAAAAAAGAAGTCTTTGCTTCTTAGCGTTCTTTGCGAGAAACCTCAGAGCTTATTTCCGATAAGGTCTAATGTTCAATTTCAACAATCCGGGCATCCAGCGATGTTCCGTTTATACGGAGCAGGGCAAGGGAAACCGGAGAGTTCCGCCGGGGCGGTCCCGCGCTCCCGGGATTAAGAAAAAGCAGTCCGTTTTTTTTCTCAATCAGAGGCTGATGCGTATGACCGCTTATCACCGCATGAAAACCGGCAGCTTCGGGATCCAGATCAAGTTTGTACAGATCATGAAGCACATAAAGAAAAACTTCGCCGATTTCAATAATATCTTTTGCCGGAAGCGCGTCTGCCCATTCGTTGTAATCCATATTTCCCCGCACGGCTTTGACCGGAGCGATTTCCCGCAATGCTTCCAGAACCTCGGGTCTGTCAATATCTCCTGCATGAACAATCAGGTCTGTTCCCCTGAACGCTTCGGCGACTTGGGGGCGTAAAAGACCGTGCGTGTCGGAAATAACCCCGACCAAGAAACTGCTTTTGTTTTGCAAATTATCTGACATGGTATTTTTTTCCCGCAGAGGGTTTCCCACAGAGTTCACAGAGATTTTTCCCACAGAGTTCACAGAGGTTTTTTCCACAGAGAACACAGAGATATTTATAAAACTCTCTGTGTTCTCTGTGGGCTTTTTTTCTCTGTGAACTCTGTGGGAAACTTTTTTTCCCGCAGAGGGTTTTCCCACAGAGTTCACAGAGGTTTTTTCCACAGAGTTCACGGAGAATTTTTTAAAAACTCTGTGTTCTCTGTGGGCTTTTTTTTCTCTGTGAACTCTGTGGGAAACTTTTTTTCCCGCAGAGAGTTTTAAAATCTCTGTGAACTCTGTGGGAAACTTGCTATCTGCCTTTGACGCCGTAATAATCTCTGTACCATGAAATAAATCGCTCGATGCCGGTTTTCAGAGGCGTGGAAGGCTTAAATCCAACATCTCTTATCAGATCGTCAATATCGGCATAAGTTGCCGGCACATCTCCGGGCTGAAGATCGAGAAATTCTTTTTGGGCGGTTTTGCCCAGTGTTTTCTCAATCATTGCAATAAATTCCGTCAGTTCTACCGGATGGTTGTTGCCGATATTGTAAACCTTATACGGCGCGTAAGAAGTTCCCGGATCCGGACTGTCTCCGTTCCAGTCCGGGTTCGGCGCCGGGATTTTTTTCATCACCCGCACCACGCCTTCCACAATGTCGTCAATATACGTGAAATCCCGCTGCATTTTGCCGTGATTGAAAACCTTTATCGTTTCTCCGGCAAGAATGGCTTTGGTAAAAAGAAACAGCGCCATATCCGGGCGTCCCCAGGATCCGTAAACCGTGAAAAATCTGAGACCTGTACAGGGAAGTTTGTACAGATGGCTGTAAGTATGCGCCAGCAGTTCGTTTGCTTTTTTGGAAGCCGCATACAGCGAGACCGGATGATCCACATTGTGATGCACGGAAAAAGGCATTTTCGTGTTCGCGCCATAGACGGAACTCGATGAGGCAAAAACCAGATGTTTGACACGGTAATGCCTGCAACATTCCAGTATATTGACAAATCCGACCAAATTCGCCTGCACATAGGCATGGGGATTTTTCAATGAATACCGGACGCCGGCCTGGGCGGCAAGGTTCACAACCGCATCAAACTGCACATCTTTAAAGATTTTTTCCAAATCTTCCCTTTGCGCCATATCCATTCGGACAAAGGAAAATTTCTGAAACGGTTTGAGTTTTTCCAGACGCGCTTCTTTGAGGCTGACATCATAATAATCATTGAGATTGTCAATGCCCATGACCTGACATCCCTCTTCCAGAAGCCGCTTTGAAAGATGAAAGCCGATGAACCCGGCTGCGCCGGTAACCAGTACGCTGTTGTATTTTAATTCCATCAGAAACCTCTTATGTTTAAGGTGTCAGACTTCAAAAAAGCCTCAGACATCACCCGGGTGACCGGCGAAAGCTTCAGTCCGGCGTCTGAGACTCCACACATTCTTTATACCAGTTATATGTCATTTCAATGCCCTTTTGAAACGAGTATTCGGGTTCAAATCCCAGCACGGATTTTGCAAGGCTGATGTCCGCCAGCGATTCACGAATATCGCCGGGTCTCGGCGCCTCATATCGGGGCGCGATGCCCGAGCCGGCCAGACGGCAGACTTCTTTCCAGAGCTGACTGATACGGACAGAACTGCCTGTCCCCACATTGAACACACTGCCGCCCGCGCCTTCGCAGGCTGCGGCAAGAATATTGGCGCGAACCACATCTCTTACAAAAACAAAATCCCTGTACTGGCTTCCGTCCCCGTAAATCACCGGCTGTTCCTTCGCGACGGCTTTGTTCATAAAAATAGAAATCACGCCGGAATAGGGCGATGAAGGGTCCTGTCTGGGTCCATAGACATTGAAATACCGCAGACAGACTGTTTCCAATTTGTAAAGATCATAATAAAGACGGGCATAAATTTCGCCGGCAAGCTTCTGCGCCGCATAAGGGCTGAAGGGTCTGGGGCGCATGTCCTCTGTTTTGGGCAGATTCGGGTCGGGACCGTAAACCGCGCATGAACTGGCAAGCACCACCCGCTTGACATTGTTTTTACGCGCCGCCTCAAGAACCATCAGCGTTCCGATGTCGTTTATTCTGGCAGAATCCACCGGCTGTTCGACGGTCTGCGGAACAGAAACCACCGCGGCCTGATGAAATATCACATCGCAGTATCGCACAGCCTTCATCAGGGTTTTGGGATTCTGTATATCCCCTTTGTAAAATGTGATGCTGTCTTTGATGTGCCTGAGATTGTAAAGATGTCCGGTGGAAAGATTGTCAAGAACAGTCACAGCACATCCTTCTTCAAGCAAAGCATCCACAAGATGAGAGCCGATAAATCCGGCGCCTCCGGTAACAAGCGCACTTTTAAATTTAATATTCATAGGTCTGTCCATCTATTATCAAATCCGGCGGAGCTTCAGCCGCCCGCTGAATCGTCTGGTTATGTCGTTAATTTAAAAGGCTCAAGCCTTCTCCTGTCATAATGGAAAATCTCAAAATCATCGTTGATGATTACACCTAAAATGATGTCAAGCGGTTCCCGGAAATAACGAGAACCGCTTTCAGTTTCATCGCTGTAAACAGGCTTATCCAATGTTTTAATGACGATAGCAGGTTCATCATATCCGGGATATTTTCTGTTTTTCAGCCCTTTTTTCCATCTTACCAAAAGACCTTCCTGAAAGTCATGTTCAACCTTGAAAAAATCAAAGTTCTCTTTTAATTTAAGAGCCGTCTCTTTCGGATCTGATTTTTTATCTTCCGCAACAGATAACAGACTGAAAGGAATCTCACCCCTGCCATCCTGTTTTTTTACAGAAGATATATGTTCCATCAGTTGTTTTATTAATTGTTCATCCACCGCTCAATCTCCTATTTGTTGCTGAACATGATACTGTTATTTATCATTTTCATTTTATTGCCATCAAGAGGTTTGATTTGTTTCTCCGATTTTTCCAAAAATTTTTCTTTCAAAGATTTTTCAAACCAAAGAAGGAGTAAAGTTGACAATCTGGTTGAAGCCTGCCATTCCTGATCTGTGATGTCAGGATAATATTCCTTCACCTCGCGAGGCGGTTCTTCCATATCTTCAAGTGCATTCATAAGGTCTGAAACAAACAGTTCCTTATTCTTTATTTTTATTCCGAAATTGCCGCCCGAAAAACCTAATTCGATATGATTCATACTTTCAATATTGTCCCGGGTCCCGGAACCGAAGCTGACAATCAGTTTTTTTATATATGAATCCAAGTTCTTCAAATATAACTCTGATATATTTGACAAATTATTCATCGGTCAGCGCCTCTCTTTGCGATTGAAATTGAAATAACATATTCGTCATTAAATGTTGATAATTTGTCTGACTGAACTGCATATCTGCCCGGCTCATTTTCAGGTTTGGTTTCAAACTGCTTCAGCCATTCTCTTGTTCCTTTTTTCGTAACGATCTCTATTCTATATTTATAATTTTTAAGTTTTCCCAATCGTCGGGGGTCAACCGCGCCGATCATTTCTTCTCCGCCTCTTTTGCATAATTATCAGAATTATTTTCTAACAATAGCAGTTTTAATTCCAAAATCAAGTGAAAATACGCCTGTCTTTTTATTATTTTTAATATAATTTCTTGATATAAAAGTTAAAAGCCTGTATTATGATTCTGACAGTCAAATCTTAATCTCAAAATTTTAGGAGTTACGCAGTTGATCTCGTTCCCACGCTCCGCGTGGGAACGTCCCGGGCTGCTTTCCGTGCCGCCGTTCCGGGGCGGACGCGGAGCGTCAGGGCTGCATTGACCCCCTCCGCGTGGGAACGAGACCGCGGGATGAAAAAAATCAAGTGAAAATACGCCTGTCTTTTTATTATTTTTAATATAATTTCTTGATATAAAAGTTAAAAGCCTGTATTATGATTCTGACAGTCAAATCTTAATCTCAAAATTTATATGCCCGTAAGGAGACCCCATGCAATTCAAAGATTACCGCAACATTCATCAGATGCTTAAAGAAACCGCAGACGCATATTCCGAACAGAGCGCTTATAAATGGCTTTCGGAAAAAGGACAGATCGAATCTGTGACATGGAAAGAATTTTACACCCAAGTCAGATCAGTGTCAAAAAGCCTGATGGCGCTGGATGTCAGAAAAGGGGATAAGGTCAATATTCTCAGTTACACCAGTTACCGATGGGTTCTGACAGATTTCGGCATCACGGCTGCTGGCGCATGTACGGTGGGAATATATCAGTCTCTCCCTGCCGGGGACTGCGAGTATATCATCGCCCATTCGGATGCGGTGCTTGTTTTTGTCGAAGACGAACATCAGTTGAAGAAAATTCTGGATATCCGGGAAGGCATTCCGAATATTCGCAAAGCGGTTCTTTTCAAAGGCAGTTGTGACAGCGATGACCGGATCATCAGCTTTGAGGCTTTTCTCCGGCTGGGGGAAGGCATATCGGATGCGGATTTTGAGAAACGGGCTGCTGAGGTCATGCCCTCGGATCCCGCAGGCATTGTTTACACCTCCGGTACAACAGGTGTTCCCAAAGGCGCAATCCTGAGCCATGACAATATCACGTTTACCGCTCAGTCTATTCGGGGATGCGCGGATTTCAGGCAGGGAGATGAAACTTTTCTTTTTCTCCCGCTTGCCCATGTTTTTGCCAGAGCCTGCGTCTATACCACAGCGCTGTCCGGCGCTTCGACTTTTTTTGCCCGGGGAATGACCACGCTCACGGAAGATTTTAAAATTGCAAAACCGCGCTGGTTCATCAGTGTGCCGCGTATTTTTGAAAAGGTGTTTTC
>DZCT01000250.1 GCA_022736535.1 Desulfatirhabdium butyrativorans
TGCTTCCGCCACCGAACAGACAAGTTCTTCTGCCTCCAACATCGCTGATATGACTGAGAATATGTCTGCCATATTCAATCAGATGTCCGAATTTACGAAAAAAAATACTGACAATATGAAACGGACTGCAAGATCAGCCGATGAAATATCCAATGAAACCAATCATATTGCTGCTGCGCTGGAGGAAATGAGCATTACTTTAAATGAAGTCGCCAAAAACACATCCCGCGCCAACCGGATTTCTCAGCAGGCAAACCGCCGAACCGATGAAATTAATGTGAAAATCACTTCATTGGTCGCGGCTTCAAAGCAGATCGGAAAGGCATTGGAGATCATCAAAAGGATTGCGGATCAGACCAATATGCTGGCGTTGAACGCCACCATCGAGGCGGCAGGCGCGGGAGAAGCCGGAAAAGGATTTGCGGTGGTGGCGAGTGAAGTCAAAGAACTGGCAAAGCAGTCCGCAGAGGCAACAGATGAAATTGCCGGACAGATTGAAGAAATTCAGACCCGAACCGGCGAAGCGGTCAGCGGCATTGCGGAAATCAGCGAAATTGTAAACGAGATTGCGGCAATCAATGAAATCATTGCTTCATCGGTGGAAGAACAGACAGTGACCGCCAATCAGATTTCAAAATCTGTGAACAACAATGCGCTTACCGTAAGGGGCGTCGCTGTTGATGCAGGCGAATCGGCACAGTTGACAGATGAGATTGCCGAAGCGACAAACAAAGCCTCGCAGACAGCAAAAGATGTGGCGAAAAATGTGGAAGAACTGTCAAAAGGCATACAGGATGTTGCCATGTCCGCGGCAGAGGCGGCGCGGGGCGTTCAGGATATTTCCCAAAGCATCTTAGACATCAGCAAAGCGGCGGAAGTTACCTCTGCGGGCGCGGCGCAGACCAGCATGTCGTCAAAAGAGCTTTCCCAAATAGCGGCTGCGCTTTCGGAGATTATCAACAGGTTTAAATTGTAGGCAGAACCGCAGAGACGCGACATCTTGCGTCTCTGCCGGGAATTAGTTAATACCAATTCGCTTTCAAAAACGGTTTTCTCCGTGCCTGTTTTCAGCCCGGGCGATTTTCAGGCGGTTTGAGCGGTCTGAATCTGTTTTCAGTCCGGGCGCTTTACGGTCTGAAAGACCGGTCTTTGAAAGCAAATTAGTTAAGTTGAAAACAAGGTGAAAACATGGAACAGGCATGTAATGTGATTAACATGGATCAGTTGGCTCATGAGCGATTTGCCTCATGGCAGTTTTCGCAGGACTTCTGCGTGACATGCGGGCTGTGTTCAAGCTCCTGCCCCGCATCCGGCATAGACGGGTTTGATCCCAGAAAACTGATTCGCATGGTCTCGCTCGGATTGGAAAATGAAGTCATCGAAGCCCGATGGCCCTGGATTTGCACAATGTGCGCCAAGTGTGAATATGTGTGTCCCGCAGGCGTCAATATTCCCGCTGTGGTCAGAAGCATCCGGGGGCTTAGGGACAGAGAAAAAGTGCCGGGAATCCTTCACAAAGGACTTGCGGCGGCATTGGAAAGCGGAAACAATCTCAGTCTGCCCAAAGAAGATTTTGTTTTTATTCTGGAAGATGTGGCTGAGGAAATCAGGGAAGAGCCGGGGTTTGAGGATTTCAGCGTTCCCGTTGACAAAAAAGGAGCCAATCTGCTGACGACGATTCACAACAAACTGGTGAACACGCATACCGAAGACCTGAAACACTGGTGGAAAATCTTCCATGCGGCAAAAGAAGACTGGACTATTCCCTCGGACAACTGGGAGGGAACGAACTGGGGGCTTTTTACCGGCGATGATGAATCCATGAAAATCATGGTCAGCCGCATTGTCGGAAACATGGAGAATCTGAATATTCAAAATCTCCTCTGGCCCGAGTGAGGACATGCTTATCTTGCGACCAGGTCTGGTCTTGAGAAATGGTATCCCGAAGCCTTGAAAAAATTCGGAACGGTTACGGTGTTTGACTTGCTGATTCAATATATCAAAAGCGGAAGAATCAAATTGGACAAGTCGAAATTCCGCAATGTAACAGCGACTTATCACGATCCATGCAATTACGGACGAAAAGCCGAGAAGTTGTTCGGACACGGTTTTTTTGACGAGCCGAGATGGATCATGGATCAGTGTCTGGAAAACTGGATTGATCTGTATCCTGCCAAGATGCACCAGTTTTGCTGCGGCGGCGGGGGCGGCACTATGACTACCGGCTACAATGACGAGCGCATTTTCTACGGGCGGAAAAAGATAGCCCAGATAGAGGCTGCGGGCGCACAAATGCTGGTCGTCCCCTGTCATAGCTGTCACGGTCAGTTTAACAACATCAAGGAAAAATACGGAATGAAAGACCTTGAAGTCAAGTATTTGTGGGAATTGGTGGCGGATTGTTTAATTGAGAATTGAGAATTGAGAAATCGGTAGTGGTATAGAAGAGATGATGAACTCTGCCGCTGTCATTCTGAGCGTAGCGAAGAATCCCGCGTCCCCGGACTGAGATTCTTCGCTACGCTCAGAATGACACCTCAAAATCACCTGCTTCTGCATAACTACCGAGAAATCAATACTTCTCAATTCTCACTTTTTAAGTGAAACGGAGAAATATGGAACTGACAGATATTTTACCCATAGACAAATGGGTTGAACTTGAGAAAGATATTGTCTCAAGATCGGGGCTTGACGCTTCGATTTTCAATATAAAGGGGATTCGGATAACGAATTTCAGGCAGTGGGCAAACAGGCTGTGTCCGGAAATTAAGGCAACGGACAAAGGGCAAAGCTTTATCTGCGCTGTTGCGCACATGAATCTTGCAGCGCAGGCTATGAAAAGCAGATCGCCTGTTATCGCGGAATGCGATGCGGGATTAGTAAAACTTGTTGTTCCCGTGTTTGTGGGAGATGAATTTGTGGGCGCATTCGGCGCGTGCGGACATCTGCTTGATGAGGGCGAAGTGGACAGCTTCATGGTGAACAAGACAACCGAAATTGAGGAAGAGAAAATTGAAGCTTTGTCTCAGGGCATCAAGTCTCTGAGCAGTGAAACAGCCGAATCGCTTGCCGAATATCTCAGCGGCAAACTCATCGAAATCGTAATGAATTACGAAAAAAATCGGAAATAGGAAAGGTTCTCGCAAAGAACGCAAAGTCCGCAAAGCTGTCGGAATGTCATTTCAAGCGTAGCGAGAAATCTTTCCTCCTTTGCGCTCTCCGCGTCCTTTGCGAGAGATTTTATCGCCTGCCTTTGTGTACTATATGCTCGCTCTTTTTGCAATCAGTTCGCCGACAATGCTGACCGCGATTTCTTCCGGCGTCTCCGCGCCGATGGCGATGCCGATAGGAGAATGCACCCGGTTGATGTCGTTCTGCGTAAAACCTTCGCTTAACAATTTCTGATAAATAATATCTCGTTTCCGCCTGCTTCCGATCATGCCGATATATCCGGCTTTTGTTCGGAGCGATTGTTCCAAAACGGTTTTGTCGTGGCTGTGTCCTCTGGTAAGGATCACTACATAGCTGTCGCTGTCAATCTCCAAACCTGAAAATGCCTCTCCAAAGCTGTTCAAGACCTTGATTTCATCAGCTTCTTTAAATCTTTCCCGATTTGCAAATTCTTCCCGGTCATCTAATACGACTGTTTGAAAGTCCACCATGCGGGTCAGGACTGCAACCGCCTGAGACACATGCCCCGCGCCGAACAGAAACACGGTTCCGGGTATAAAAGACGGTTCTATAAGGAGCTGCCGGTTTTCCGCTGTTGTGAGAACCGGCGCACGTTCTTTGCGAAATTCCTCAATCAGCTTTTGTCTCAGGGATTCCGAAAGCTCAAGATCGCCCTGCGCGGTGCCGTCTGCCCGTATGAGACATCGTTCAACCCGTACAGATGTCTTGCCCTGGGGTTCCAATGCGGCTGCCAGCAGGCTTCTTTCCTTGTTTTGCAGCCCGGAAAGCAGGGTTCGGAAAAGTTTCAGATTTGCCGAATTTGCCTCGATTCGCTCCAGCAGGATTTTCAGCCGTCCCCCGCAAATCATATCCATGCTGTCCGCGACGGAGGAGGTCAGATTGAAATCCTTAATCTCTGCGGCTCCGGTTCTGAATATTTCAGAAGCGGCTTTTATCACTTCGGCTTCCACCAACCCGCCGCCGACGGTTCCGGCGATTTTTCCGTCCGAGCAGATCATCATTTTAGTGCCTGCGGTGCGCGGCGTTGATCCTGCCTGACTCAAAATTGTGGCAAGAACAACGGATTCTCCCTGTTCTAATTTCTGATAAATGTTTTGCTCCAACTTGCCCATATTTTCTCCTGCAAATATTTCGGGCAGCGGCGCAGAAAGGTCAACGCTTTCTGCACCGCTGCCGAATTTCATCGTCATGTAGCAATTCGAGTTAAGGGTTGAATCGTAAAAAAAGCCTGCTTCAGCAGGCTTGAGCTTTCAGGCTCGGAATTTATTCCGAGATTTAGGGATGTCATTCTCGGCAGGGGGGGGGTTACGTCCCCGCCGCAGGCTACCGTTCATTTTACGCTCTGACGCTCGCGAGGTCTGTTTCGGAACAGGTAAGCCGTCAGTTTTCTGCCTTCTTCGCATTCGTTTTTGAAGTCATCGGGAAATCGCCAGCGCAGGGACTCGTAAAGTGCGAAGCGGTGCAGATCAAATGCAGATTCAACTAATTGTCCGTAAATTCTGGCAGCCTGCAATATCCATCGGTAAGCAATTATCACCGCGACAATACTCACCGGAACTGCCCACCACGCCCACCATGTCCAGATCAGGAACAATGCGCTCCAACTCCAAACCCGCACCGCCGTGTCTAATTTGTCTCTGGCTTCGGCAAGTTCTTTTCTCACCGGCTCCGGCAGCACGAGCCAGAGCCGGGGCCAGCACACAAAGGCATTCAGCCCGTATTTCTGCTCGGGCCGCATTTCCACTGCCCGGAGAAAATTTCCCAGTCGGGTCGGCATTCGGTGTTCCGGCTTTTCGGGGATATACATCAGTTCAGCCTCGATGCGGGCAAGTTCCGCATCTTCTTCGGGCGTCCTGACAGCTTTGACCGCCAAATCCTGATAACGGTCGTATTTAATTTTGTAGAAAGATGCCTGAATGTCTCTCCGCCATTTCCAGAATCGCCGGGGAAAGGAATAGTAGCCTTCCAGAAATCGCAGTACAACTAAATCGAACTGTTTGACGATGTTGGCAATTGCGCTCACCGTCACCATTAACCCGAAGATGCAGAGCAATGTCGGCACCGGCTTGAATGAATTGCTGACCCATTCAAATAATTTCAGCCAATCCGCGCTGCACAGATCGTATTTTCCCGATGCCCACGCGAGAAATCCGCCGAACCAGAACAGCACGCCGGATTTCAGCAGTACCGCTGTCCATTGCTCAATGGGGCTGCTCACCCATCCTTCACCGAAATCGGAAACCATCATTGTTAAGACTTTCTTATAAAAGGAATATTTTTTTCACGGCACATCGGCACATCTTTGCCGCCCATTCTTGCCCAGTCTCTTGTTTTACATTCACAATCGGAAAAAGCGCATTTGTCTCTTTGTCCGGGACAGGTGTATAGCTCTCTCCCGCCGATAGATGTCACAGAATTTCCGGGCAACAGCGAAATCTTTTTCGTTCCGTCCGCAGAATAGCCTTTGCTCTCAAAAAATTTCGCTGTCCATTGTTTAGTTTTCTCATTCTTCTTCAGGAATCGGAGAACATCGGTGTCTGTCTTTGCGCTGGTGTGAAACTGCTTCAACAGGGCGTCAAGCTCCTGTCCGATCTTTTCCGCCTCATCTCCTGCCAGTTCTTTCAAAAAAGGGCGAATATTTTGTGCCGCCTGCAAAATGTCTTCTGTTTTGTACATGGTTTTACTCCTTAATGTGGGATGGGTGAAACCCGCCGCTTTACCTCATTTTTTTGTAAGCATCTTTCCGATGACGTATGGCAAGAATGTCTATCACTCGTTTTTTATCATAAACTGCATAGACAATACGATATTCACCTATACGGATACGCCACAGGTTTTCTTCCCCCTGTATCTTCCGACATCCTCTCGGACGGGGATTTTCAGCCAAAGATTCAATTTTAGGAAACAGCTTGCTTACTACAGAAGCAGCAAGCATTTCAAGTTCTTTACGGGCTGAACGGGTAAAAATAATACCATAGTTATCCATTCAGCTTTCCCTGCTGTTTCAATCTTTTTCTGACAGATTCCAAAGACTCACGGGGGTCATCATCTCTTGACCGGGCAATTAATTTGTCATAAAAATCTTCCCACAGGTCCCCGTGTTCTTTGAGATCAATAAGAACAGCCGTTTTCTCTCCTTTGTCATCTACTATAAATTGGATACCTTTCATTTGATTCCTCTCTCTCAACCCGAGGGTTCCCGGCAATGAATTGCCGGGCTATTTTCGGATGTCCCTGGGGGACAAAGATTAAACCCCCATATACCCGAACCCCGCCCAATGAAACGGATGTGCATAACGCCGCTCTTTGGGCTTGAACATCACAGCCTGTTCAAGATAATCGGCGGTCGGATATGCCATTTTCGGGATTTCGGATTGGGGCATATTCGTTTTTTTCATCTCGAAATACTGCTGTTTTTCCCGATTCGTGGTATCCCGCATCCAGATTTGAGCTTGACGCAAAGCTTCCGGCGGTTCCATGCCCTGTTTCTGCCATAGCTCGTAGAAATACGCCATGAGCATCATAGTGCTTGAGTCATACACCGACCAGAGCGAAGCCATCACCCCGCCCATGCCTGCCTGCAACATACCCGCAGACAGACTGACCACTTCATCCGGCAGTTTCCTGAAATCGGGAATGCCGGTTTCGCACGCGGACAGGACTGCCAGCCGGATGCTGTTCAGGCGCAACGCCAGCATCATTTTCAATGTGAGCCTTTCGCCGTTTGCCATGAGCAAGCCGCTGTTCAGGGGTTCAAGAAAATCGGCGGATCCGTGACAGGAAAAATGCAGCACCGTACTCTCATTCAGGGCATTCAGCACCGCGCCACACGCTGCCTGTTCATGCCTGAAAACCCGGCGATGCTGTTCTGAAAAATAAGAACACACGGTTGCCACTTCGTATTCGGAATTGGGCAGCGGTCCGGCGCCGGCATCTTTAGGCTGAGGCTTGGGTTCGTCCACTGCCAGCAGTTTATCTGATAAAACACGGTTCGCAATATCCTGCGCTTTAGCCAAAGACCGGGCATTGGGCGAGTATGTGATGAGCAGATCGTCAAGCGCATAGCGTCTTCCTGTGGGCTTCGTGCTGTCCGAAGTCCATGCCGCATGAAGCGGAAGCAATCCCAGCCTCCCCACCGGAATCAGCGTTACGCTTATCGGAGAAGCCGGAGGAGTGGTAAAATGAAAT
>DZCT01000251.1 GCA_022736535.1 Desulfatirhabdium butyrativorans
TGTTTTGCTGTATGATCCTGTCGGTTTTACTCGTGGTATCCGCACAGGCTTCGGAAACTACGCGCACATTTCTCGACGGCATTAATGACTACAAGCAGGAGAATTTTGAAGCCGCGATTTCGGCTTTCTCCAAAATTGCCGCGAGCGGCGTCAACAACAGCAAGCTTTTTTATAATCTCGGAAATGCCTATCTGAAAAACGGCGATCTGGGACATGCGCTCCTCTGGTATGAACGTGCGCTCAGACTTGCGCCGGATGATCCTGATCTCAAGTTTAACTATGAATATGCGCTTTCTCAGTTGAAAGACGAAAAAGACAGCAGGGAAATTTCCATTTTTCGCATTCTGTTTTTCTGGAAACATCTTCTCAGCACAAGCGCGGTGCAATATGCGGCAATCTTTCTGAACCTGCTGTTCTGGCTGATTGTGACGGTCAGAACTTTGCAGAAAAAGAAAAAAATCCTCAAAGCCCCGAGTTATTTCGCGCTTGTACTGACAGTCGTGTTCACGCTGACCGCGTTTTACAACTATTACGAGGCGGCATATTTCAAGGAAGCCGTGATTCTGCCGTCTCAGGTTGCGGTTCGCTCCGGGCTTACGGACGGCTCTGCGGAGCTTTTTGTTCTCCATGCGGGAACAAAAGTAAAAATTGAAGAAGAACACAATGATTTTTTTAAGATATTTTTTTCAGAAGGAAAAATCGGCTATATCAGGAAATCCGATGTCGGGGTGATTTAAAAGTGAGAAATGAGAAGTGAGAAATGAGAAGTAATTGTTCTCTGCGGGAAAAAAATTTCCCACAGAGTTCACAGAGAAGACACAGAGATCACAGAGAAAAACTCTGTGTTCTCTGTGGGTTTTAAAAACTCTGTGTTCTCTGTGGGAAAAAACTCTGCGTCAATCCTGTTGCTGTCTTGCCTTCATTTTTTCAAGCATCTTACGTGCGCTTTCAAGGTCTTGAGACGCTCTTTTGTGATCCGGCGCCAGACGTAGCGCTTCCTCCCATTCGGCGATTGCCAGCGGCAGTTCTTCATTGATAAAATGTCTCACGCCCTGACGGTAATGAACTTCTGCCTTCTTTTTCAGACGTTCCTTCAGACCCGCTATAATCTCTCTGACATCTTTATAATACGGGTCCGCTTTGGCAAAAGTTTTCATCGCTGCGAGATAGTCTTCCTTCTGCTCCAGCTTTTTTCCCATCGCATAATAGGACGCATTTCGCAAATCTTCCGCCTCAGTATTCAGATAATCATGATCCAGCACTTTGTCTGCAATGGGCAGGACTTTTTCATACTGTCCGGCTGCGAGAAGCTGCTTTGCCTGCGCCAGACTCTTTTCAATATTTTCAGCTTCTTTGTCCGGTTTCACTTCATCTGTTTTCTCTTCCTTGGAAGCCCCCTTTTCTGAAGCGTCTTTGTCTTTGGCGTCTTTGTCTTTCTTTTTCTTCGGAGAGACATCGCTTTTCACTTCCGGCGGGGGCGGGGGAGGCGGATTTTTCAGGTAGTCAAACGCTTCTTTGTGATTCGGGTTGCAACGTAATGCCGCCAAAAATTCCCGGCGGGCTGAGTCGGGCGCCTGATTTCTGAAATGAGCAATACCCGTAGCAAAATGCTGTTCGGATTCTTTTTCCATAGCCGATTTCAGGGCTGTTATTTTCCGCTCAATCTCCGAATTTCCGGGGTCTAATTTCCGGGCAATTTTCCAATGCAGAAGCGCAGACTGAAGTTCTCCGCTTTCCTCGTATTCCCGCGCTTTGAGCTGGTGGCGTTCGGAGAGGAAAACATCGGTTCTGATGAGTGATGTGTCAAGGAAATTTCTGAAGGAACTGCATCCGGAGAACAGGGACGCCGCAAGGCATAGAATAAAAATACTTTCTCCCGTTTTTTTCATTTCAAATTCTCCTCACGGAACACGGCTAAGTTATTTTTAAACTCCTCCAATTCATGCTGACCGTAAATCGGATAACGGTGAATCATATAATTGCCGACAAAAAAAGGATTGTCTCCTCCCGTTAAGGTGAATCCTGCCCGGTATCCGTATTTTTTCAGCGTTTCAGCAATAAAAGAATTGCTTTCACCGTAAGGATATGCAAAAAGACTGCATTTTTTCCCCAGCTTCTCCGCGATCAACTGTGTGGGAAAAGATATTTCTTTTTCCACTTCCTCACGATAGGCTTTCGGAGATTCGTTCTTTTTCAGCACTGCCAGATTCCGGTGGCTTTTGCTTTTGCATTGAATATCAAGACCCTGTTTTGACATGATTTCCAACTGTTCCCAAGACACTGCATGGTTTGTTCCGATAAAATCCGTATAAATAAAAAGCGTTGCCGGAAATCCGTATTCTTTCAGGATCGGAAAAGCAATGTCATAAAAGGAATCCCAGCCGTCGTCCGCTGTTATGACCACCGACTTTTTCGGTATCTGATCTTTAAAATCGAGGAAAGCGATGAACTGTTCCGCTGAAATCACACGGTAGTCGTTTTTCCTGAGATATTCCATCTGGGCTTTGAACGCGGCTTCGGTGACGGTGAGTTTGTCCGAGCGGTCTTTGGAAAATTTGTGGTAAGACAATATCGGAACGGTCTGATAGCCCTCTGCTGTCAGACCGCCGAATGCAAAAGGTTTCATCGGAATCGCCAATCCCTGTCCGGGTTCTGACTGCTCAAGTCCGTTGCATTCGCGGATCATCCAGTCTTTTGAGCGGTCATGCAGGAATATTTCTGCCAGATAGGGAATGGTGTCCCATTGAGATGCCCGGACAATAATAAACTCATCTTCAAAAGGTTCTGAAGGATTCCGGGGCTGCTCCTGCCGTATTGCAGCGCAGCCTGCCAAAACAAAAATACAGCACAGAATAAGATGCCCGATAACTTTTTTTGACATCCCTTTCTCCTTTGTGTTTGGATTGTTGAGATTCAATAATTAAAAATTATTATACGGTATCTGAAATGAATTTGTCAATCTGTTTTCGGATTTTCGGGGATCAAGATTTGCGGACTTTGCGCCCTGGCGAGAACCTTATTTTCTTCTGTTGATTTTAACTTATTATTTTGCTAAAAATAAACTTCTTGTCAGTTTTGAAATCAGCTCAGGTGAAATTGTTTTTTCGGAAATCTGAGCCTCGTAACAAAAAAACTGAACAGTCCTGCCCACGCGGGCAGGAACTCCCGTAAAGGAGGAAAAACATGGAAAAAGAAATACATAAGCGCATGGAAATTGTGCAGGGAGATATAACAAAACTGAGGGCGGATGCCGTCGTGAATGCGGCAAACAATTCGCTTCTGGGCGGCGGAGGCGTGGACGGCGCGATTCACCGGGCAGCGGGTCCCGGGCTTCTGGCGGAATGCCGCGCCCTCGGCGGCTGTCCCACCGGCGAAGCAAGAATCACAAAAGGCTATGATCTGCCTGCAAAATATGTGATTCATACGGTAGGACCAGTTTACAGCGGAACCGCCCGGGACAGCGGACTGCTGGCTTCCTGCTACAACAACTGCCTGAAACTGGCGGTTGAAAACCGTATTGCTTCTGTCGCATTTCCGGCAGTCAGTTGCGGCGTCTATGGCTATCCGATAAAAGACGCGTGCAAAATCGCTGTGGATACGACCGCCGCTTTTCTGAAAGAGCATCCCTCTTTAGAAAAAGTCATATTTGTTCTTTTTTCCGCCGAATATCTTGAGATATATAAAAATTATCTGGCAGCGTGTGCTGTCCGCTGAACGGTCTGTCAAATAAATTCTTGGTAGTGGTGTAGAAGAGGTGATGAACCCTGTCCCTGTCATTCTGAGCCGAAGCCCTGAGCGGAGCGAAGGGTCAGCAAATAATATCTTATTATAACAGTATATTATAGAAACAGAGATTCTTCGCTCCGCTCAGAATGACACCCCGAAAATCACCTGTTCTACACCGCTACCAAACTTTTAAATCTTTGCGCCCTTTGCGAGATAAATCAATCCCTGCGGGCGGGAACTGTCCCCCCGCTTTTCAAGGACAATATGCACCCGACGCTTCCCAAATCATACAAACATGCCTATCCGTTCAAACTCGGAACGACATCATTCATCTACCCTGACAGCTATGTTTCTAACGTAAAAATGCTGGCGCCTTATGTGGACGAAATCGAACTGCTGATGTTTGAAAGCGCAAAAGACAGTCTGCCGACACGCTCCGAAATCGAAACGCTGTCGCTGCTGGCAAAAGATTTTGATCTTACTTACAATGTCCATCTGCCCACTGATGCGCCGGTCATCAGCCGGGACGCGGCGGCTGTCGAGTCCGCCGCAGAAGCTTTGTGCCGGGTCATTGATCTCACATCTGTCTTGTCGCCTTCCACCTTCACGCTTCATCTCCCTTATGATGAGACATCCGACAGCCTGGCAGATGTGAAAACATGGCAGGAGCTTGCCCGTAGCGGCGTGGCACGGCTCCTCGACACAACCGGCATCAAAAGTGAGACAATTTCTGTCGAAACGCTGAATTATCCTTTTGAGTGGGCGGAAGAGCTGATAAAGGAGTTCCGCCTTTCAATTTGTATTGACATCGGACATCTTATCGTATATAAAAGACTGTTAAATTTGGCGTTCGACAGATATTCCGAGAGAACTTCAATCCTTCATGTTCACGGCGTGAAAGAACATCGGGATCATCTGGCACTGAACCATATAACAGAAAAGGATTTGCATTTTTTTATGGATATATTGCAACGATATAAACAGGTTGTCTCATTGGAAGTTTTTTCATACAAGGATTTGAAAAACTCTCTTATTTTTTTGGAAAATTGCTGGCAGCGCGGAAAGGACAGAAAAACGTGATATTGGCAGCCGATAATATGCAGATTACAAACAGGGTTGTCGCTGACGCCCTGAAAGAAATGCGTCCCGAAGCGATTCAGAATTTGGCAAAAGCCTGTGAAGCCGCGGGCGCAGATATGCTGGACATTAATTCAGGCCCCCTTTCCCGTGATCCTGAAAGCAAGATGCGCTTTCTGATCGAATCTGTTCAGGATGTTTCAGACCTTCCGCTCCTCATTGACACGGCAAATCCCAAAGCAATGGCAGCCGGTCTCCGTGCAAACCGAAAACAGGTCATCATCAACGGCTTCTCTCTTGAACCTGCAAAATTGGAAGCCATACTGCCGCTGGCAAAAGAATTTGACGCTGATATAATCGCTTATCTTCTGCATCCCGACAGCCGCGTTCCAGCCGACAGTACGGAACGCCTCAATATTGCTGTGGAAATTTGCCATGAAATCCGGAAATCAGGCATAAATGAAAACCGTCTGATCATTGATCCCGTGATCGTTCCGATGATGTGGGAAAACGGAGCGGTGCAGGCATCGGAAGTGCTTTCGGTCATCCGAATGCTGCCCGATCTGCTGGGCTTTCCGGTCCGAACCGTTGCAGGACTTTCAAATCTCACTTCCGGAAAAGGAAACAGGGAGAAAAAGCGGATTGCGGAACAGACTTATCTCCCCATGCTGGCGGGTGCCGGTCTGACAATGGCGCTGCTCAACATATTTCACCATGAAACGGCGCGGACGGCGCGGGTGTGCAGTCTGCTGACGCCCTCTTTGTCTCAACCGGCAAGGATTTTCACGTGGGAGGAAATATGAACAATATATATCGTGAACACAAGGTGCTGTTTTGGGAACGGACATCGGAGGTTTCAACTTCTCACAAACTGATCGGAGAAGAACCGCTTTCCATACGCATTCAGGGACATCCCTATTCGGTGATGATGCGGACGCCGGGAGATGAAATCGCTCTTGCCGCGGGCTTCTGTCTTTCCGAAGGCATCATTGACCAGCCGGATGACATTGCCGCGATTGCCTGCTGCGAGGATGCGGATGCGGATAAAAATACAGTGACAGTGACGCTCAACAAGTCAAGATTGGA
This sequence comes from Desulfatirhabdium butyrativorans, assembly GCA_022736535.1. Taxonomy (GTDB): domain Bacteria; phylum Desulfobacterota; class Desulfobacteria; order Desulfobacterales; family JAIFKL01; genus JAIFKL01. The sequence continues at coordinate 5,890 of DZCT01000251.1, forward strand.
GAAGATTCCGCAGTATCTTGAAAGGCGGGGTTTTATCAGCCAGACCGGCTGCGGTCTCTGCGGCAAGCAAATCGTTGAAGAGCTTTATCAGACCGTTCATCCCATAGAAGACGGAAAAAAAGCAGACGTTCGCAGCGCGCTGAGATGTATTGACGAGCTTTCCCGGCATCAGCCCCTGCGTGAACATACGAATGCGGCGCACGCGGCGGCGATTTTCAATGCAGATTATGCCATGATTTCCATAGCAGAAGATGTGGGCCGTCACAATGCCTTAGACAAAGCTGTCGGAAAACTCTTTCTGGAGGGAAAACTCGGCGAAGCTTCGCTGCTGGTGATGTCTTCCCGTATCAGCTACGAGATCGTTCAGAAAGCGGCAAGAGCGCGTATCCCCGTCATTTTTGCCATCTCCCGTCCGACCGCACTTGCGGTGGAACTGGCTTCACAGCTCAATATGTCCTTAGCCTGTCTTGCCAAAGGCTCAGGCTTATATATTTACTGCTGTCACCAACGCATTCTGGGTATATCAACTATGCAGGGCGGGCAGTAATCTTTCGTTATTGTCCGCCCGTCCCTGTCTTTGAAAGCTCTGTGTGAAACGGGTTTATCTATTTTTCAGACTGGGCCGTTCTGCTCTTTGAAGGCGCTGTGTAGAACGGGTTTCAAACCCGTTTTTTCAACCGTCTGTTTCTTTGGAGAAAAATACCATGAAAATCAAACAATTCCGATATTCATCGGATAATCTGAGCTATCTGCTTTATGATGAAAGTTCTGCTTTGGCGATTGACGCGGGCGCGGCGGAGGCGATTCTTGCTTTTGTCAGAGAGCGGGGGCTGAAGCTTGAATTTGTCACCAACACACATCTGCATCCGGATCATACGGTCGGAAACAAGGCTGTTTCAGAGCGTTCCGGAGCGAAATATCTGGACAATGACACCCTGCGGGAAAAAGGAAAGATCAGACTCGGCAAAGAAGACATCACGGTGTATCACACACCGGGGCATACGGAAGATTCTGTGTGTTTTCACTGGAACAACATATTGATCACCGGAGACACGCTGTTCAACGGCACGGTGGGCAACTGTTTTTCCGGTGATATAAAAGCCTTTTTTGAATCCGCCAAACTGCTGGCGTCCTTTCCCGAGGAAACCGTCATTTATGCGGGGCATGACTACGTTAAAGAATCTATGTTTTTTGCCAAATATGTGGATCCCGACAATAAAGAGACTGATCTGTTTTTAAAGAAATATGATCCGAACCATGTGTATTCGACATTGGCGGATGAATTTAAAATCAATCCCTATTTCAGATTCAATGATGAAAAAATGACGGCGATTTTGAAAAAACGGGGACTTTCGACAGCAACCGAGTATGATCGGTGGAAATCTCTGATGGCGCTGGATTAAAGCACAACGCCTCCCATCGGGGATGTATCAGACTTTTTCGGAAATAAAAAAGGTTCTCGCAAAGGACGCAGAGAGCGCAAAGGA
>DZCT01000252.1:0-7018 GCA_022736535.1 Desulfatirhabdium butyrativorans
TTTGCGCTCTCTGCGTCCTTTGCGAGAACCTTTTTTATTTCCGAAAAAGTCTAATCTACATGCCGTGATCAGACGGTATTTGACATCTCAGTTTCAGGAGTAAAACAAAATGATGCGGTCATATCGTTCGGAAATACTCATCTGTCTTGTTTTGGCGGTAATGACGCTTGCCACGTTCTGGCAGGTGTCGGATTATGATTTTATCAATTTCGACGATGATGAATATGTCACTGAAAATCCTCATGTAAAAGCAGGTCTGACGCACAGCGGTATTGTCTGGGCATTTACGAAATTTCACTCCAACAACTGGCATCCCGTGACCTGGATTTCACACATGACAGACTGTCACTTGTTCGGGCTGAATCCGGGAATGCACCATCTGAGCAATGTGCTGATTCATACGGCAAACAGTATTCTGCTTTTTCTCCTTTTCCGATGGATGACAGGAAACTTATGGGCGTCGGCATTCGTCGCCGCCTTGTTTGCCCTGCATCCGCTCCGTGCAGAGTCTGTCGCGTGGGTGTCGGAAAGAAAAGATGTGCTGGGCGCATTTTTCTGGATGCTCACTTTGCTGATGTATGTCTCATACACGAAAAAGCCGGGTATCACGAGATTTGTTCCGGTTTTACTCCTTTTTGCGCTCGGACTCATGGCAAAACCCATGCTGGTCACGCTGCCCTTTGTGCTGCTGCTGGTGGATTACTGGCCTCTCAGACGTTTCTCCGAGAAGAATGCTTCGCTTTTTTGGGAAAAGATGCCGCTTTTCGCGCTGGCCGCGGCTTCGAGCATTGTCACTGTATTTGCTCAGAAATCAGGCGGATTGGTGCGTTCCTTGGAGACATATCCGCTGGATATTCGCATTGCCAATGCGCTTGTCTCATACATCAAATATATCTCACTCACGATTCTGCCTCGCGGGCTGGCATTTCACTATCCCTATCCTGAAAGCATTCCGCTCTGGCAGAGCGCGGGCGCTGCGCTGATGCTGGCGGGCATTTCTGTTTTTGTTATCAGAAAAAGAGAGTCATTTCCTTTTCTCGCGATGGGATGGTTCTGGTATCTCGGCACGCTTGTACCGGTTATCGGATTCGTACAGGTGGCGACGCAGGCATTGGCAGATCGTTATACTTATATTCCTTCCATCGGCTTCTATATGATGACGGCCTGGGGGATTCCCCTGCTTATAAAAGACCGGCGTCACTTTCAAACGGCAACGGCTGTATCGGCGCTCATTGCGATTTCGGGATTTGCGGCTTGCACATCGTTTCAACTGAGACATTGGAAAAACAGCGTCACGCTTTTTACGCACACCCTCAATGTGACCGAAAATAATTATCTCGCGCACAACAGCTTAGGCGCGGCGCTGGAGAAACAGGGAAATATCAATGAGGCAGTCCGGCATTTTAAAGAAGCCCTTGAGATCAAGCCGGACGGCGTACAGGCGCATTACAATATGGGCGTTGCGCTTGAAAAGCAGGGAAAGAGCGGCGAGTCAATTCACCATTTTTCCGAGTCGTTGCGGTTCAAGCCGGATTTCGCAGATGCACACTACAATCTGGGCATTGCACTGAAACGGCAGGGACATCTCAAAGATGCGATTCGGCATTTTTCACAGGCAGTTGAATTTAAGCCGGATTTTGCGGAGGCTCACAATAATTTGGGAAACGCCCTGAGTCATGAGGGAAGTCTGAAAGCCGCAATTCAGCATCTTTCCGAAGCGGTCCGGCTCAAGCCCGATTACTCGGAGGCATACAGCAATCTGGGTACTGCCCTGAAAAGTCAGGGAAATACAAGAGAAGCGATTCAGTATTACTACAAGGCATTGCGGTTCAACAACGACTTTGCCGAGGCGCATTTCAATCTGGGGCTGGCGCTGGGAAGTCAGGGAAATCATAAAGAAGCGGCGAGACATTTTGCCGAGGCGGTTCGAGTCAGACCGGATTTTGCAGACGCGCATTACAGTCTCGGTTTTGCGCTGAATCAGCAGGGAAAGCTTGATGAGGCAATGAGACATTACAAGGACGCGCTGCGGCTCAAGCCGGATTTTGCCGAAGCGCATTACAGTATAGCTTATATTCTGGCAAGCCGGAATCAGCTTGATGAATCTGTCCGGCATTTTGCCGAGACAGTCCGAATCAAGCCGGACTATGCCGAGGCGCATAATAATTTGGGAAGCGCTCTGGCTCGGCAGGGAAAGTTTGAGGAAGCGGTAAAGCATTTTTCCGAGGCGTTGCGGCTCAAGCCGAATTTTGCAAACGCCCGCCAGAACCTTGATCTGGCGTTGGAAGAGGTGAGGGGTGAGAGGTGAGGGGTGGAGGGAAGACCCCGAACCTCTTACCTCTCACCCCTCACCCCTTTCCTAATGCGCCTCTGCCCAGTTCTTTCCCCATCCGGTGTTCACCTTGAGCGGTGCATGAAGTTTCCATACCGATTCCATGATCTCAGGGACAAGATTTTTTACGATTTCAAGTTCTTCCGGCGGCGTTTCAAACACAAGTTCGTCATGCACGGAAAGCAGCATGGCAGATTTCAGATTTTTCGCTTCAAACGCGGCGTTCACTTTTATCATGGCAATTTTGATGAAATCCGCCGCGGTTCCCTGAATGGGCGTGTTGACGGCAATCCGCTCCGCAAATTTGCGGACATTGCTGTTTGAACTGCTGATATCCGTCAGCAGGCGGATTCTGCCGAGAAGCGTTGCCGTGCGTTTTGTCTCTTCCGCGGTCTCAATTGTCTGCTCAATGAACTGCTTCACGCCTTTATATCTCGCAAAGTAGTTGTCAATATAAGTTTTCGCCATCTTCTGGCTGATGCCGAGTTCCTGAGACAGACCGAACGCGCTCATGCCGTAAACAATCCCGAAGTTGATGGCTTTTGCCTGACGCCGCAGTTCAGGCGTAATCAGAGCGGGTGAAACCTGAAATACCTCGCTTGCCGTGCGGGTGTGAATGTCTTCGTTTTTCAGGAATGACTCAATCAATATCTCATCTTGGGAACAGTGCGCGAGAATGCGGAGTTCGATCTGCGAGTAATCCGCAGAAAGCATGAGCCAGCCTTCCTGCGGCACAAACGCGCTGCGGATTTCTTTTCCTTCTTTGTCTCGTATGGGAATATTCTGAAGATTCGGGTCCGAACTGCTCAACCTGCCCGTTGCGGTCACGGTCTGGTTATATGAAGTATGAATCCGTCCGGTGTCTTTATTCACAAGCTTTAAGAGCGCATCGGTATAGGTTGACTTCAGCTTGGAGACGGTTCGCTGGCGCAGAATCAGCGCGGGGAGTTCGTGCTGAGTAGCGAGCGTCGTCAAGACATCCACATCAGTAGAATAACCCGTCTTTTTTTTGGTCTTTTTCTGCACCGGCAGCCCGATTTTTTCAAAAAGAATATGCCCCAACTGCTGGGGCGAATGAATGTTGAATGACTCGCCTGCAATGAAATAAATCTCCTGCTCCAATTTCTCCAATTCGTGTTCAAAAGACTTTGAAAGATCACGGAGTCGTTCTTTGTCAACACAGACGCCCCGCATTTCCATTTTGACTAACACCGGCACAAGGGGCGTCTCAACTTGTTCTAAAAGTGTTGTAAGCCCGAGTTTTTCCAATTCCGGTTTGAAAAAGTGATACGCCGCCAGCGTGATGTCCGCGTCTTCGCACGCGTAGGGAAAGGCGTTTTCTACCGGAACCTGTGAGAAATTATTCTTTCCTGCAACTTCCTGATAAGTGATTTTTCTGTAATTCAGAAAGTCAAGCGCAATCTGATCCAGATTGTGCGCCCGTTTGGAGGGATTCAGCAGATAAGATGCCAGCATGGTGTCAAAAACAACGCCTGCAAGCCGGACGCCGCGCCGCGCCAGAACAATCCAGTCATATTTGATGTTCTGCCCCACTTTTCCGACGGCAGGATTTTCCAGCACCGGCTTGAGACATTCCAGCACCTCAGCGAGCGGAAGCTGTTTCGGCGCGCCCAGGTAGTCATGTGCGACAGAAATATAAAATGCCTCATCAGGTTTCACGGAAAAAGACAAGCCGACCAATTCTGCTTTCATGGGATTTTCGGAAGTCGTTTCCGTGTCCAAGGCAAACAGCCCGGATGTCTCAAGCTTTGCAATCAGGGCAAAAAGCGCGTCACGGTCATCAATCACGCTGTAGTTCTTTTCGGAGCGATCCGATGTTTCGGGAAACAGTTGCTGCAAGCGGTTAAATTCCAATTCTTTAAACAGGTTGGAAAGTTTTTCCGTATCCGGGTTTTTGCGTTTGAAATCCTCCGGTTTGTAAGACAAAGAAATATCAGTTCTGATAGTAGCAAGTTCCCGGCTCAGAAATGCCTGATCTTTGTATTTGATAAGATTTTCAAGCTGTTTTTTCTTTGTGATCTCATTGACTCGTGAGTAGAGATTCTCCAAATTTCCGAAAGTCTGAATCAGCGAAAGCGCGGTCTTGGGACCGATGCCGGGAACGCCGGGGATGTTGTCCGAAGTGTCGCCGGAAAGCCCCATGACATCAATCATCTGCGCCGGTTCAAGCGCGAAATCTCTCCGCAATGTCTCTATGTCCGTGCTTTTCTCCTTCATGGGGTCCCAAAGGCTGGCATTCTCCGTTACGAGCTGAAGAAAGTCTTTGTCTCCTGTCACCATGACAACGGCAAATCCCTCATTTTCCGCGCGGCGGGCAAGCGCGCCGATCAGGTCGTCAGCCTCGTATCCCGGCATTTCAATCATCGGAATGTTGAATCCCTCCGTGATTTGCCTGATGTAGGGAATCTGAACCGCCATTTCTTCAGGCATGGGCGGGCGATTTGCTTTATATGCCTCATATATCTCGTGTCTGAATGTCTTGCCTTTTGCATCAAAAATCATTGCGAGATATTCGAGCTTCTGCTCATCCGTAAGCTTCAGGAGCATACGAGTAAAGCCGAAAACCGCATTGGTGGGCAAACCTTTTGAATTGGCAAGCCCCCGGATCGCGTGATATGCACGGTGGATATAAGAACTGCCGTCAATAATATAAAGTGTTTTTCTCATGGGAAATGGATATTCCGCAGTATTTGATAAGCGCAACGTCCGTAGCGTAAAGCGGGTTTCAAACCCGCTTCACGCCTTTGCGCCGAATGACATATCAGACAGCGCCGCAGTTGACAATGCACTTGATTTCCACGCACGCACCTTTGGGGAGTGCGCTGACTTCCACTACTGCCCGCGCGGGTTTATGTTCGGAAAAATATTCCTGATAGATTTTGTTGAACTCGGCGAACTTTCCCATGTCGGTAAGAAAAACATCTACTGAGACTACATCTCGGAGTCCCGCGCCTGCGGCGTTGATGATCTGGCGAAGATTTTCAATCGCCTGACGCGCCTGAGCGGCAAGATCATTGCCTGCAAACTCGCCGGTATCAGGTTTCAAGCCGAGCTGTCCGCTCACAAAGAGCCAGGGTGAAACCGCAATTCCCTGAGAATAAGGACCGATAGCCGCCGGCGCTTTGTCTGTCTGAATAACTTTACAGTTCATGGTGTTTCCTCCAAATTAAGATAATTGAGAAGTGAGAAGTGAGAAATTCTGCTCAATTCTCAATTTTATCCTTTTACCCGCTCCACATAATTGCCGGTTCTGGTATCAATGCGAATCAGTTCGCCTTCTTCCACAAAAGGCGGCACCTGCAATACATAACCGGTTTCAAGCGTCGCCGGCTTGGTGCTGCCCGCGGCCGTGTCTCCTTTTGCCCAGGGTTCGGATTTGACAATTCTCAGATCAACAAAATTGGGCAGCGAAAGCCCGATGGCTCCTCCGTCAAAGAAAAGAATACTGCATACCGTATTTTCTTTTAAGAGATTCTTCGCCTCCCCGACCTGCTCTTCGGTCAGAAATTCCTGCGTGTAGGTGGAAGTATTCATAAAGCAGTAATTTGTGCCTTCTGCATACAGATATTCCATTTCGTGTTCTTCCAGATTTGCCTCATTGAATTTCTCACCGGACCGATAGGTTCGGTCAAACTGCGAGCCTGTCACCATGTTTTTCAGCCTGCACTTGTAAAGCGCCTGTCCTTTGCCGGGTTTGACAAAAGAAAACTGCACAACAACATAAGGCTCGCCGTCAATCTCAATTTTCAGACCTTTTTTCAGGTCACTGCTTTCATACATCTGTTTAAATGCTCCTATTTATTTTTTTAACCTGCAACCTGTAACCTGTAACCTGTAACCTGTTACAAGTTACAAGTTACAAGTTACAAGTTACAGGTTGCAGGTAACAGGTTTTCGTGGTTCAAAGTTCCGGCATACGGACCGCTTCAACAAAACGCCTCACTTTTTCGGAATCTTTTTTGAACCTTATGGGATGTCCTTCTTCATCCGAGTCATTCGTTCCGGTGCAACTGTCAACGCCGGCAGGGCGAACATGCTTCATCGCGTCTGAAACATTGTCCGGCGAAAGACCGCCTGCCAATATCACAGGAATGCGGCTTGATTCAACTAATTTTTTGGCAACGTCCCAGTCGCATGTCTGACCGGTGATGCCCACAAAGCCTGTGACCGGCTGTTCTTCAAGCACGGTATCTGTCAGAAAATAATCGCTTACCGGCTCAAATATCCGTGCGAGTTCCAGCATGAGAACAGGATCGGCGCTGCCGGTCCGGGCAATCGGAATCGAGCGCATGATCCTGATTTCAGGAAATCTTTTTCTGACATTTTCATGCAGTTGCATCAGTGTTTTCACAAGTCTCTGATCGCTCAGGTCTTCACAAAAGTGAACAATATGAGGCTGATAGTAATCCAATACCCGAAAAACCGCATCCGGCAGGCTGAAAAGCGGAATCAGGCTTGCACGGGAATCTGTTTGCGCGACAAGTTTCACAACATCCCGGATCTCGGCGTTTTTCCATGATTCTTGGGAAAGAATCACACTGCCGATGTGATCCACGCCGAGTTCAATCATCGTTTCCGCTTCGCTCGGCGTCTGTATTTCATAAATCTGAACAATCATTTGTCCCCCCCGCAGTGTCATTTTGACGAATATTTTCTCCTGTCATT
>DZCT01000252.1:7118-7370 GCA_022736535.1 Desulfatirhabdium butyrativorans
TCGACAAATATTTTCTCCTGTCATTTCGACAAATATTTTCTCCTGTCATTTCGACAAATATTTTCTCCTGTCATTTCGACGAACAAAGTGAGGAGAAATCTTTACTAAGTACCCGGACAAAATTATTTCATTATCTGATCTCCGAACAGCCCTTTCAGCCTGAACAGAGGCTATGGAAATAATTTTGTCTGGATACTTATCGAAACGATAAGATTTCTCGCTCCGCTCGAAATGACATTGATAAAAAATCAG
>DZCT01000253.1 GCA_022736535.1 Desulfatirhabdium butyrativorans
AGGATATGCTGCTGAGAAAAATCCGGATCATCTGCTATGGAAAAGCCCTGAATCCGCACACCTTCAGACCATTTCCATTTCAGATTTTCAATTCTGACCCGGCGCTTCAGGGCATAAGAAATTCGCGTTTCAAGAAAGCTGCTGAACCATTTTGTTGAAACAATATCAGGCAGTAAAAGAATCACAGCCGTGAAAATGAGCATTGCCGCAAAAAGAAATTTCCTCATGCCCCCCTTTGCAGAAAAGGGATTGAAGGACGGAAAGCGCAGATACTTCCGGATGATGCGGCTTTTGGATTTCGGTGTATTTTTTGCCATGAATGCACACAAATTGTTCACGGATAACAGCACGAATATTTCTATATTACCCTGAATGAACGGGAATTAAAAGTAAAATAAATGCCGGCTCTGTATCGGGCGAACAAAGCGAAGCGTATCCGCCTCACATATAAATGCCTGTTGACTTTTTATCAAAGGATTTGTAAAAGTGGGAAATGAAAAGTGAAAAATGAGAAGCGAGAAGTGAGAAATTACGATATGTTATTGTTATGAATCATAATAAAAGGGGAACACGGCCATGTTTCAGCATTTTTCATTGAGAAAAAAAATCGGCTCAGGTTTTGCGGTCATATTAAGCCTTACCGTTATTGTGGGCATGGCAGGATATGCGGCTTTAAACCATGTAATGAAAGGAATTGTATTTTATAAGGAAGTTCTTGAACTTCAGGAACTTTTTGCCGAAGCAAAAGAACACTCGGATATGTATCTGCTGAAAAATTATGACGAAGCCAGAGCAGAACAGGAAGCGGCAAAAGATGCCGCGCTTGCAGACCTGAACAACTGCCTTAAAGCGGTCGGAAATATTCATGCAGATGCTGCCGGCATTTCGGATTTCCGGCAGAAACTGGAACAGGTAAAAGGACAAATCGGCTCGTATCAAAATATTTTTCATCAATATATCGCCTCGGAAACCGTAAAAATCCGATTGGAAAGCATTGCGGGAGAAGTGCCTGAGTCGCTGGCGCCGCTCATCGGGCAGGGGGTATTATGGGTGGACAATATGCTGTCAAAGAATGAAATTTTATTCTCCGCGGCTTCCGCTTATTTTTCAAGAACAACGCCTCTGCGCTGGGAAAGAACCGAATCGGCTCTTTCCGATCTGGAAAATGCCATAGCCGGGTGGCATCGGCAAATCGAAAACAGCGAGAGCCTGAATCTGCTGTCCGGTAAAATAAAAAAAGCCTTCGGAGACTATCAGCGCATGTTGCGGCAATATCACAGCGAAGTCCTGAAGCAGCGGGAATATCAGGCGCTGATGCTGTCGTGCAAAGGAAAATTGGATGCGATGTTTCAGCAGCTCGGCGCTGTTACATTAAAAAGACTCAAGGATGTGGAGCGGATTGCGACGATGATTATTTTCGGATTTGTGATTTCAGCTTTTATGACGGGCGCGCTCTGTTCGATATTTTTAACACGGGTGATTTCCAAATCTGTCCGCCGGGTCGTGAAAAGGCTCAAAAACATTGCGGAAGGCGAAGGCGATCTGGTCTCAAGGCTTGAGGTCGGCGCCCGCGACGAGATGGGAGAACTGTCCGAATCTTTCAATCTGTTTGTTGATAAAATCTGTATGATGATAAAAGAAATTGCCGCAACGGCCCGGGAATTGAGCAGTTCTTCTTCCGATTTTCTGGAACTTTCCGGGCATCTGTCCGAAGGCTCGGATAAAATGTATGAAATTTCAAACACCGTTTCCATTGCAACGGAGGAAGTTTCAATGAATATCACTTCAATGGCTGCCGCAACCGAGGAAATGAGCGTCAATGTGCAGAGCGTTTCTTCCTCCGCAGAGCAGATGTCCCGAAACATGAGTGCGGTGGCTTCCGCGGCAGAAGAAATGTCGGCTGCCATCAATGAGATTCATATTCATGCCCGCAAGGGAGCGGATGTGTCCGCAGAAGCCCTGAAAATGGCAAATGCCGCAACTTCCACCATGAATATTCTGGGAAAAGCCGCAAAAGAAATCGGCAGAGTCACGGTTTTCATCAAGCGGATAGCGGAGCAGACCAATCTTTTGTCTCTCAATGCCTCAATTGAAGCTGCTTCAGCCGGGAACGCGGGAAAAGGATTTGCCGTGGTTGCCAATGAAATCAAAGAACTTTCCGCCAAAAGCGCGCTGGCAGCCGAGGATATTGCCAAACGGATTGAGGGGGTTCAGAAAAATACCGTGGAAGCGGTGCGGGTGATCGGCAAATTTTCCGGCGTTATCAACAGCATGAACGAGCTGTCATCTGTGATGAGGAAAGCCGCGGAACAGCAGAAGCTTGCCTCAAATGAAATTTCAGCCAACGTGCATCAGGCTGACGCGGGCGTGAGCAGCATCGCGGCTGCCATTGCCCAGGTTGCCAGAGGCGCAAATGACATTTCCCAAAATGCGGGCGAGGCTGCCAAGGGCGCAAATGACGTTGCGTCCAATATTCAGGGACTCAACAACACCGCAAATGATTTGAATATTGCAGCGCGTCAGGTGAACGCGACGGCTGAAGAATTGTCAGACGCTTCCGGACAGTTGCAGAAATTAGTGGGAAAATTCAAGGTGGAATAGGAAAGATCAGGCGGACTTAGGGGACTCGGAAATAAAAGTTCTCGCAAAGAACGCTAAGAAAAGCTTTTTTTATAAAAATCCTCTGCGCTCTTAGCGTCCTTTGCGAAAAATACAGACGTTTATTCCCGATAATGTCTTATAACCGAATCCCTTATGACTTTATATGATATTTTTTTCCCACAGAGTTCACAGAGAATACACAGAGGACACAGAGAATACACAGAGAACACAGATATTTTAAAATCTCTGTGTTCTCTGTGGTTTTTTTCCTTCTCTGTGTCCTCTGTGGGAAAAAAAATGAGAGAATACTTTATTTGACGAAAATTGCCGCCGCCAGCACTGTTGTCCACAGATTGCCTTCCGCTCCCAGGGCTGCCTTGCTGGTGTGCTGGGATTCAACGATTTTGCCGGACATCTGATAAACCTCCCGGCGCTCGTCATAATCTTTGGTCGGATCAAATTCTATGCCCAAAGTATTTGCCAGCATGGACGCGGCAAGGTCTTCAGCGTATTCGCCCGCTTCTTTCTCAGTCTGCCCGAATCCGTGATGCTCGGAAAGATATCCGTAGCGTCCTTTTTCCGAGGGCAGCGCCAGCCCGATACTCGCGACAATCCTGCGGCCCGGCTCCTGAGTCTGTTCCCTTGCCATCACACAGTGGGTGATCTCCCCTGCTTCAAGGCGCAACAAGCCTTCTTCTATACTGACGATTCTACAGTATGGGGGAAATATGGATGAAACCGTTACCAGATTCAGATGGGCGATTTGGGCGTCGCGGAGCGCATTTTCAAAAGAAGCCAATTTTTCTTTATAAATTCCGACTCCTTTTGTGAAAAACATATAACGCGGAACATACATGATGTGGTACCTCCTGAGATCAGTCAATCTCCTTAACGAATAAGGAAGTAACACTTAATAATGGCAGATAAAAGATTTGTCAACAAGAATAGTAAAAAAAAAGGTTCGGGGTGAGAGGTCAGAGGTTCGGGGGCAGAGGGCAAAGCCTCGCACCTCGAACCTCGTACCCCGAACCCGCTAAATATTTTTGCCGTCATAAGCCGCTGCCGCGGACAAATCCGCCTGTCTGAGCAGCGATATCCGTTCTTCCCGCAGCCTGCTGTTTTTCGGGTCAGCCGCTATCAGTCCGTAAATATGTTCAATCGCGTCATACCAGTAACCTTTGTCTGCATACAGAAAATGCCGTTTTTCTGCCGGCGTGGCGGCAATCTCGTTTTTCAAGGCGTCTGAGGGTTCAACATAGCGAATTGTCGCGCTTCCCAGAAAATCCGCAGAGCGTTCAAAGGGATTTGTCACAATCACCACAAACCATTCATACTCCGTATTCGGTTTGAGGGACACATTGTAATCCGCAAGGTTGATCTGATAAATGCCCTCCTGAGCGGGTCCCTCAATTTCTGTCACAAGCACCGGGTCCGGAGATTCTCCCTCGTTCAGCGTAAACTCAATCTGACCCTCATAAGAACCTGAGATATACCATTGCAATACCGGCTGGCTTTCGGTTGTGAAGCCGGTCTGCTGAGACGCAAGCGGTGTCATCATTGCCGGATATTTGACAACAGCATCTTCCGTCATTTCTCCGCGAGTCAAGACGCGAGTGACGCCTCTTGTGACCCCGCGAGTAATGCCTCTTGTAACGCCCCTTGTGACGCCGCGAGTAATGCCACGGGTGACACCTCTTGTAACGCCGCGAGTAATGCCTCTTGTCACTCCACGAGTAACGCCTCTTGTAACACCGCGAGTAATGCCTCTTGTCACTCCACGAGTAACGCCTCTTGTAACACCGCGAGTAATGCCTCTTGTCACTCCACGAGTGACGCCACGGGTAACACCTCTTGTGACACCGCGGCTGATGCCGGTCTTTTCGCCTGCTTCCCTTCTTAATTTTTCACCGTCTGTTATCGGCGAATGATAAACAGGCATTTCATCAGCAGCGGAAATAGCGGAAACGTCCTGTGCAACGCTTTGTTCGACAGCAATCGCAGACGCAGGCAGACAGAGTGTGAATGCCAGCAGAATCACCGCCGGAACGCCATAGCCAAATTTTTTTTCCTGTTTCATAAAAATACCTCCTTCGTCAGAATTAATACGGTGGTAGCAGCCTTGATTGAACTGAGAGACTTCCGGAGTGCTAAAATGAAATTTTAGCATTTTAGCATTTTGCTGCATTTTGCTAAAATTTCGCTCCGCTCATTTCAGCACTCCGGAGGCCTCCCGGTTCATGCAATATCGCTGCCCTTTTTGTTTACATCCAATTTCCTATTAATAAAAACGGCGCCCAGTAATCCGGATGCCGATAACGGCGTTGAGAAATCATTTTTTTCTGCGCGTTCTGCAATGCCTTTGCCTTTGAAATCCCCGGAGTTTTAAGTTCCTGATAAAATTCCCGAACCAGCAGCGCCGCTGCCTCGTCATCCACATACCACAAAGTGGCAACCGCCGCGCTGACGCCCGCTTTCACCGCAACACCGGCAAGTCCCAGCGCAGCCCGCTCGTCTCCCTGAGCCGTCTGACACGCGCTCAGGGTCAGCAATTCCACCTGCCGGTTATGCGCCCGGCTCAGACGAATCAGGTCTTCCAACTGATTCATGGTCATTTTGTCGTCGTAAGTCAGCAGAAAACTTTCTTCCTGAGTCCCGCCGAAGACGCCGTGGGTTGCCAGATGCACAATGGAGTAGGGATTTTTCTTAAATTCACGGCTGATACTGTCAAGGGTGTATTCTTTATTCTGCAACAGCGTCTTTCCGTTCATCATCTGCTGTATGGTTTTCAGTTCTTCGGAAACTTCCGGCAGCCCCGGAAATCCCTGAACACTCTCGGAAATCCCCGCGAGCAGAATTTCCCCGCGTTCCGTCTGCATGGCTTTCACGTCAGTGAGCGTGACAGCAGGAATCGCTGCAACTGCATATTTTTCCACAAGATACTGCTTACCGTCATGCAGGGCTGAAAAAGGAATCAGCCGCAGCGCGCCGTCGGGGACCACAATCAGCGTATCAATTTCATGTTCTGACAAAAGCGATTCAACAGGGCGTATCAGCCAGTCAAAGAGTTGCCATGAGTCATAAAAAAACTGATTTGTTGTTCGGGTCTGCAATCGGGAAAGCAGGCGGAATGCGGTTTCTCTTATCATTTCGGCGTTTGCGGAAACTGTTACCGATTTCATGCCGTCCGGCAGCGTCAGCAGCAGCGTCAGTCTGTCCGAAAGGCATATCGGATAAAGCACGGCAGTATGCGCTTCTGTGCGATTCAACAGGGTGGTCTCCGATTGCAGGGCAGCGAGACATTCATCTTCAAAAAAATTCTGCAACTCGGCTGTTTTCAAAAGTTCCATTACATCTCTGGCTTCACGGAGTCTGTTTTCTTTTTCTTCAGATGAAGTCAGGGTTTCCGCCTGTTCCAGCAGCAATCCGGCAAGTTCTAAATAAACCGGCTTGATGTTTTCATTGAAGTTATCTTTCTGACTCCGGTATCCTGAAAAAAGCGCATGACGAATCGGATTGAGCGTGGCAATTGCCGAGTGATAGCTTTTGAGGGCTTGGGCATTGTCTCCCATGGCTTTGAACAGCCTTGCCGACTGCCACTGCCAGAGATATAAAGTCTCCGGGTGTTTCTGAGCAGTTGCAAAGAATATCGCCTGCCGGGTCAGATTTAAGGCATCGGCGTACTGTCCGGCTTCTTCATATAATTTTCCCATATATCCGCAACTGTATGAGATAAGCGCCTGATGATCCAGCGTCTCTGCAATCCGTTTTGCCTCACGGAATGTCTCCAAAGCCTTTTTCATCAGATTCGCATCGGCTTCGGGCGGCTTTTCAAGCGATTCCTCTTTTCGGATACTGAGCATCAGATTTCCCAGAGAGAGCAGATTCCGGCTTTTGTCATAAAGATCAGGCTGCATGGCGATATGACTCATCGCGTCTGTCAATGCTGCGGAAATATCTTCATAACTGCCTGATTTTGACAGAACAAAAACTATATTGAGCAAAATTTTCGATTTCAGGGCGGAAAGATTCTCTCTGCCGTCTGCGGTCTGAGAATGAGATACAGCATCATCTGACAATGACAGGGCTTCATCATACACATCCGCCGCCGCCTGACCGTCATTGTCTGCTGCCAGAAGATTTCCCATATTATTCAAAACTGTTGCAAGAATATAGGGATGTTCTGCCGCTCTTGCCTCATCTTCTGCTGCCTGAAGATATTCTGAAGCATCAGCCATATCTCCGAGCGAGAGATAAATATCGCCCAGCATGTTGAAAAATAAGGCTTTGCGATAAGGATCGCTGCTTTTTTCCATTACAGGCAATGCCTTGTGAAGTGCGGACAATGCCTTGCTGTGATAGCCAAGCGCCTGATATACCTCTGTAAGACGCATCAAAATGTCGGCATATCTGTCGGTATTTTTTTGCATGTTCAGAAGGGACAGTGCCTGTTCCCAGCATTGCGCCGCATCTTCAAATCTGCCTTGACGGTAAAATGCCTCAGCTTTGGAAAAGAGTTCTTCATCAGTGTTCTTTTCCGCTGCTGCGGCGATAGAAGAAAAGAAGAAAACCGTTGCAATAAGTAAGATAAGTCTGTTTCTGTGCGTCATTATTTTTCTCCTGTGATTTTTTATACATCGCCGACATTCTTTTTTCTCTTTCCCACGCTCTGCATGGGAAGGTCCCCGCCGGCGATGCTCCCGGAATGCGCTGTCTGTCCCGGGGACGGACGCGGCGCGTCAATGCCGTCAAGCTGACAATTC
>DZCT01000254.1 GCA_022736535.1 Desulfatirhabdium butyrativorans
CAGAAGGCACGTTGAAATGTGACGGCGTAGTAGCGGCAGCCGGTACGGAATGCGCCGATGACAGCAAACTCGTTTTCACACCAGCAGCGAATAAGGACGGTGATGTAACTTTTACCTTCAAAGTGAAAGACAGCGCAGGGAATCCCAGCGTCAGTTCTTACACCATGACCGTAACAGTGAAAGCGCAAAAGGGCGATGTCAACTGCGACGGCGCCGTTAATTTGAAGGACCTTTTGCTGTCGCTACAGATTCTGACAAATATGGTTCCTCAAGGTACGGAAATTTGCAACGCAGATGTAAACGGCGACAATAATGTCGGCATCGGGGATATGATCTTTATCCTCAAGGAACTCTTGGGAATGGAAACATAATCGCCTGAATTTTTCTGCTTATTTTTCAGCCACGAATTGACACAAATTTTTCACGAATAAGTCGGGCAAAGCAAGCCTAAACGCTGTCATTTCGAGCGAAGCGAGAAATCTTATCGTTCAGTGCAAAGATTTCTCCTCGCTTCGCTCGTCGAAATGACAGTTCGCTCCCCTCAGTTATATCAAACAATTCGTGTTTCATTTGTGAAAAATTTGTGTTCATTCGTGGCTGAAAATAACCTCCCACTTCTTTTTTTTCTTGACAATCCAACTCTTTCGCCTGATTATCTCTATTATACAATAAATCTCCAAAATTTCTACATGGCAGGTAATTTATGATAAATATTACATTTCCTGACGGAAATATCAAATCGTTTGAACATCCCGTCAAGGGTTCGGATGTTGCTGCCGGCATTTCCGAAGGCTTTGCCCGAAACTGCGTTGCAATGGAAATCAACGGCAATTTAGCGGATTTATCTTCCGAAATCGCAGGCGACGCCCGCATCCGCTTCATCACCGCCAAAGACCCGGAAGCCGTGTCAATCCTCCGTCACAGCACCGCGCATGTCATGGCGCAGGCGATTCTGCATCTGTATAAAAACGCCAAACTGACCATCGGTCCCGTGGTGGAAGACGGTTTTTATTATGATATTGACATGGAGCCGGTTTCCGAAGATATTTTTCCCAAAATCGAAGCGGAAATGAAAAATATCATCAAGGCAAAAGTGCCGATGATACGAAAAACTGTTCCGAAATCCGAGGCAATGAAATTTTATGCCAATGAGCCGTATAAGCTTGAAATGATTTGTGATTTACAGGACGGCACGATTTCTTTCTATGAACAGGGCGATTTTACGGATCTGTGCCGGGGACCGCATCTTCCGCATACGGGATTTATCAAAGCTTTCAAGCTGATGAAAGTCTCCGGCGCATACTGGCGGGCAGACCAGACCAAGGCGCAGTTGCAGCGGATTTACGGCACGGCGTTTTTCGATAAAAAAGAATTGGATGAACACCTGCATTTTCTGGAAGAAGCGAAAAAGCGCAATCACCGGAAAATCGGTGTTGCCCTTGACCTTTTCAGTTTCCATGACGAAGCCCCGGGAATGCCTTTTTTCCATGCAAAAGGAATGGAAGTCTGGAATGCGCTGCTTGCCTACTGGCGTGAAGAACACCGGGCTGCCGGTTATGTGGAAACCAAAACGCCGGTC
The DNA here is from genome assembly GCA_022736535.1 of Desulfatirhabdium butyrativorans. Taxonomy (GTDB): domain Bacteria; phylum Desulfobacterota; class Desulfobacteria; order Desulfobacterales; family JAIFKL01; genus JAIFKL01. Next base: position 1,580 of record DZCT01000254.1, read on the forward strand.
ATGCTCAATCGCAGCTTGTGGGAAAAAAGCGGGCATTGGGACAACTATCGGGAAAATATGTATTTCTCGAAGATTGAGGATTTTGAATATGCCATCAAACCCATGAACTGCCCGGGCGGAATGCTGCTTTACGCGCTGAAACCGCATTCTTACAAAGACTTGCCCCTGCGTGCCGGCGAAATCGGATTGGTTCACCGCCACGAGTTGAGCGGCGTGCTGTCGGGCTTGTTCCGGGTCCGGGCATTTCATCAGGATGACGCGCATATTTTCATGACGCCGGAGCAGATTCAGGATGAAATTCTGGGCGTGCTGAAGCTGATGGCTCGGATTTACAGCACATTCGGACTCGGATTTCATCTGGAGCTTTCCACCCGCCCCGCCAAATCCATCGGCACGGATGAGCAGTGGGAAATGGCGACACAGGGCTTGAAATCCGCGCTGAACGCCTACGGTATGGAGTATAAAATAAATGAAGGCGACGGCGCGTTTTACGGTCCCAAAATTGACGTGCATATCAAAGATGCGCTCAAACGCACATGGCAGTGCGGAACGGTGCAGTTGGATATGTCGCTGCCGGAGCGGTTTGACCTCACCTATATAGGCAAAAGCGGCGAAAAACACCGTCCCATTATGATTCACCGGGTGATTTACGGTTCTATCGAGCGGTTTTTCGGCATTCTGGTCGAGCATTTTGCCGGAAAATTTCCCCTGTGGATGACGCCGGTGCAGGCGATTGTCCTGCCCATGAATGATGACATGACGCAGTATGCGGCTGAAGTCAGGGCAAAACTTGAACTTGCGGGCATTCGTGCGGAGCTTGACAGCCGTAGCGAAAGCCTGAACAAAAAAGTCCGTGAAGCGCAGTTGAATTATATTCCGCTGATTCTGACGGTGGGCGCAAAAGAAAAAGAAAGCGGCACGCTTTCCTGCCGCACGCTTGACGGGAAAGTCAGATACGGTTTGAGCTATGAGGCTTTTTTTGAGCGGGTGCTGGCTCATATCAAAGCACGGAAGCAGGATTTGGAAATTTTTGCGGAATAAGCGATGATAATTTCTCGCAAAGGGCGCAAAGGACGCAAAGATTTTGCAGAGGGTTGGATATTCCCGGCTGATATGATATTTCGCCCCTACGGGGCTTGTGTTCGGGGGCTGTAAACGATATGCTACAAATATACCGCCCCTGACGGGGCTTATACAGCCGCCTGACAAGCTCCGTCAGGAGCGACATATTTGCAGCAGCAACACCACCCCCGACAATCAGCCTGACAAGCTCCGTCAGGAGCGACATATTTGTAGCAGCTTGCGAGAGACAAAAAAAACAAAGGGCAACCACAGGGGGTTGCCCCTACGGTTTCGGGGCAATGTTGCGGTTGACGTTCATGCTGTCGTAGGACGAAAAAATCAGCTTTTCCCGGTCAAGGCGTTCCGGCGGAAAGGGCTGAAGCGGCATATTTTTCAGCATTTTCTCCGCCTCGCTTTTGGAGGGAATGCTGTCTAATCCGTCGCCGATTTTTTTGCCTGAAACTGTATCGAACACCATCGCATTTCTGCCGTCTGAAACAACAGCCAAGGGTATCTGATACTTGTCAATCAGTCTGGCTGCCGCGATGATTTCTCTTGCCCATGATCCCAAAGACGCTGCCGCGCATTTTATCGCCATAAACCTTGTTCCGCGCACACAAACCACAAGGTCTATTCTGGAAAGATAAGGAATTGTTCCGACCGTCATTTTAATCGCCGCGTCCACTTCAACATCTTGTCTGGCATAGCCTTTTTCATTCACAAGCAATTGCTCGACTGCCTGACGGTTTGCCTCGGGTCCGATTTCCGGTATTTCTTTGCCTGTAATAAAGTCGTTTATCATCATTTTTTTTTATAGTAATCCGATTTTGATTTTTTACGGCATGTTTTCTGCATAAATGCCGTATTCCGTTTTCAGATATCTGTCTGTGTGCGTCTGTGTGCGTCTGCGGCAAAAAACCGAAATTGGATGATTATAACACGAAAACATAAGCGTGTGTCCCGCTTTTTACACACAGGACAGAACAAGTTTCAGCCGTTATCAGAACGTCATTGACATAAACCGGTTAATTATCATGTTTCTTTCAATATGTCAATCGGGTTATCGGGTTGAGGAAGAGGAACAGAGATGAGTCGGAGGGAGAGGGATGTAGGTCTTTTCCCTCTCCCGGAAAAAAAAGGGGAGACAATCTGTCTGAATGCGGATTAATTAATCGCTGCTTCTTTCCCGCCCTCTTTCAACTGAAAACGCTTGATCTTTCCGGTCGCGGTCTTAGGCAGCGCGTCAACAAATTCTATCCACCTCGGATATTTGTAATGGGCGAGCGTTTTTTTCACATAAGCCTTGATGTCTTTCTCCAATTCGGGCGAATACTTGTAAGCTTCTTTGAGTACGACAAAAGCCTTGGGTTTGATGAGATTTTCATCATCGGGCGCGCCGGTCACGCCGCATTCCAGCACCGCGGGATGCTCCATCAGACAGGCTTCCACCTCTATGGGAGACACCCATATACCGCCGACTTTCAGCATGTCGTTGGTTCTGCCCACATAATAAAAGAATCCTTCCGCGTCCCGGTAAAATTTGTCGCCGGAGTTCAGCCACGCGCCGAGCATGGTCTCTTTTGTCTTTTCATGCTTGTTCCAGTAATAAGCCGCGCCGCTGTCGCCTTTTACCAGCAGCGTGCCGATTTCTCCGTCCGGCAGATCATGGAAATTCTCATCCACAATTCGGGCTTCGTATCCGGGAACGATTTTCCCGGTGCTGCCGATCCGTGCCTCTCCCTGACGGTTGGAAATGTAGATATGCGCCATTTCCGTTGAGCCGATGCCGTCCATGATTTCCACGCCGAACCGCTCGCGCCAGCGTTTGAAAATTTCAGGCGGCAATGCCTCGCCTGCGGAAATGCACAGACGGACACCGGGAAGTTCTCCCTTTTTTTCCAGCATGTAACCGAAGAGCGTCGGGACACCGAAATAAAGCGTCGGCTTATGCTGTCTGACGGTCTCGAAAACCGATTCCGGAGCAGGACGATCCGGAAGATAAACCGCGGTCGCGCCCACGCTGAACGGAAAATACAGCCCGTTTCCCAGACCGTAGGCAAAGAAAAGCTTTGCCGCGGAAAAACACACATCGTCTTCCCGGATTTTCAAAACCTGTTTGCCGTAGGTTTCAGCAGCAAAAATCATATCATGCTGCAAATGCACTGTGCCTTTGGGCTGTCCTGTGGAGCCGGAACTGTAAAGCCAGAAACACGCGTCATCCGGGCTGGTCGGCGCGGCTTCAAGCGCGGCAGACTGCTTTGAGACAAGTTCGGAAAAAGACAGGTCCCCGGTCTGTCCCGCGCCGTTCACCACAATGATATTTTCCAGAAATCGGAGATTGCTCCGGACCGGATTGATCCAATCGAGAAGAGACTCATCAACCACCAGAATACGGGCGCGGGAGTCATTAAGGAAATATTCATAATCTTTGGAGCGCATCAGCGTGTTGAGACATATCGGAACTGCGCCGATTTTTATCGCGCCGAAAAATGACTGGGGATAAATTTCCGTATCGAGCAAAAGCAGCGCGACGCGGTCTTCCATTCTGATGCCCAGAGAGCGGAGCGCATTGCCGAATCTGTTCACGCCTTCCTGAATCTGTGCATAAGTAAATGAACGATCCTGACACTTTACCGCAACTTTATTTCCTTTGCCTTCCCGGATATTTCTGTCAACAAAATAGTCTGCTGCATTAAAAACCGCCGGAAGTTTCAATTCAAACTGCATGATGTATCTCCTTGTATCAAAATAATTTGTAGGGTGGGCATTTCATGCCCACCGTTTTTTATTAAAAACATCATTCTTCGGACGCGGTTTTCAGTAAGCCTGACCCGGCTGAGACACGGTTCTCGCAGGGGAAGAGCCGACACCGTTATCATCCATCGCTTCATGGAAAAAAAGCGCCAGACTTTTCTGTTCTGTTTCCCCCGGACGGGTGACGAGACAGACCGCAAAGAAAACAACTCCGGAGGCAATCATGGAGACCAGAAAGCCGTTCAGCTCGAAGAGAGAGGACTGCGGATTCAGAACCATACCTTTTCCGCCGATAATGTAAAAAAGCAGATTCAGCCCCACGCCGACCACGGTGGATGATACAGCCCCCCACTGGGTCGCTCTTTTCCAGAAATACGCGCCCCAGAGCGGAAAGATGGTCACGGCGATGGTGCCGAAAGCAATGACAGACAGTTCCGCGACCGGCGTTTTCGGATTCCATGCCAGTATGACGCATATCAGCATAATCGCCGCCACAGAGATTTTGGCAACTTTTACAATTTCCGGGGGCTTTGCAGAAGGTTGGATCAGCCGGTAAAGATCGTTGGAGATATTGGTGGCGTTTCCGAATACAAGACCGTTTACGGTTGACATTGCCGCAGTGAATCCTCCTGAGACAATAATCGCCGCAATCCAGCTCGGAAATACAGCAGCCGAAACAAGCCCGTAAACTTTATCCGCCTCAACTCCGCTCAGACCCGGGATCAGAATTGTGGAAGCAATGCCGACCAGCGTTGTGCAGGTAATAATCAGAATGCAAAGCCCTCCGAAAGAAACCAGCATGGCTTTGAAGCCTCTGGCGGAGCGGCTCGCATACGCGTGCATGTAAGGCTGGGGGAAACAGACGCAGCCCAGACACATGGCAGCGGCAAATCCGAATATCATGGGATAACCCCAGATTTTGCCGCCTTTGCCGCCGAGCTGAAACAGTTCGGGATGTTTATCATATACAAGGTCCATGGTGGGACCGAAGCCGCCGTTTTTCATCATGACGGCAAAAAAGAGGACAAAAACCATCAGCGTGAAAAACAAGCCCTGAATTGTATTGACCCACGCGGCGCCTTTCATGCCGCCCATAATCAGATAAGCTGTGATAAAAGCGGGAACAAACAGAAGTCCGAGTTTGTATGAGACAAGTCCCTCGCTCATGGCTTCAAGCATCAGACCGATGCCCTGAATCTGAGCAACGAGATAAGGAATTGAAGCCAGTATGGTGACAACAGGAATCAGCACCCGCATGGAATTGCCGTAGCGTTCGCCGAAAGGAATCCCCATAGACACCCATTTTCTTACCCTTCCGAGGATGAAGGTTTTCTTGTGCATGAAATACCAGATAAAACCCAAAGGTACAAGATTCACGGTAAGTACGAACAATACGCCGAAACCGGTTCGGTATCCGAGGCTGGACATGCCGAACATGGAGAATGCGCTCAGAAACGATGCCAGCAGGCTGAAGATAAGAACAAAGTATCCCAGACTGGATCCGGCGACAAAGTAGTCATCCGCGTTACGTGTAAAGCCGCGGCGGAATGCCACATAACTGACGTAAACAGAGACCACGCAGATAGCGGTGATGATAAAAACGGCGATCATGATTTCTCCTTATTTGCATTCGCTTCATTCAGCTTGGAAATAATTTTCTGAAGATCATCATCATTGATAGACAGCCGGGTATGGAAAAGATAAATCCATTCCACAATAAAAAGAACAACTCCCAGCAGCAGAGCGATAAATGCCCAGCTCGGCATGGAGAATATCCGCCCGGTTTCTCCGTAAGGACCGTAGCCCAGGGGACACCAGACCAGCAGCGTCAGGACAATAAATGCCGCCAGAAATGCCCGGTTCTGCCAACTGCTTCCCGCTTCTTTCATTTTTTCCTCTCCTTTCTCGTTCAAACATTGTTTAAAAAACATGAAGATGTTCTGATTCCGCTCCGAT
>DZCT01000255.1 GCA_022736535.1 Desulfatirhabdium butyrativorans
CTGTCCATCGTGCGATAAAAATTTTATAGCTCGGCACCGGCATGGAGTGGACAAGAGACAAATCCCGGCTCAGGTAGAGTTTTGAAAGCACTGTGAGAATGCTGCTGAAAATCAGGAGCGCAAAAGCAGTGATCTCCAGCATGGAAAGGAGTTTGTAAGCGACAATATCGCCCGCGTCTTCAATGCTTCTGAAATAGCGCAGCACCCGCAGGGAAACAGCAAAAATGCCGCCCCAGAATATGAGTCCGATCAGTCCGAGGAGTGAAATTCTCAGCAGGCTGCCGCTTCTGCGTTTTGAACTGCATGAGTTTCTGACAGACCGGATTCTCGGTTTTAAAAGTGTAAGAATGTGTTTCATTGGTTTTAAGCTCCCTCGCCGAATCTTTTATTTTGTAACATTATGTATTTATTTGCAACACTTTGCAGGGCGGACAGCTTGCTGCCCCAATGTCATTAAGTTAACAATTTCGTAGGTTGGGGTGAGCTTGCGAACCCCAACACTTGCCGGATGATGTTGGGGTTCGCAAGCTCACCCCAACCTACATTTTTCTCTTAACTTAATGCCATTGGCTTGCTGCCCACCTGCCGGATTACCAGCCGGATTTTGATATTGCAATCATAAAGGTTTGATGCTATAAAGTCAATTGTTATAAGCACGCACTCCGGAGTGCGTCATCTTATAAAAGCGGAGCGCAGCGAAATTTTAGCAATGATAAAAACGGCAAAAATGCTAAAATTCCATTTTAGCACTCCGGATAGTGATAGAAAGACACACAGGAGGAATGAGTCATGATAGAATCCGGCGCGCTGAAAGCGCAGGACAGCTACCGCGTGGATGTTGAAATCGCTTCTGAATATGCGGTGATTTCGGAAGTGATGTCGAAATACTACGGCATCATGGACGGCGTGAACACTTTTCTGAAAGAACTTTCGCATCCGCATAAAAACTGGCAGTTCATCGTAAAAGAAGCCAGAGCCTTTTCATTGGATTATTTTCATCTGATCAAAACCCATCCCAAAGGTCCCGAAGCGTTGGAACGCTTTGCCGCCATCTTTGCCGCAGCCGTTGAAGAAGAAAAATCTTCGGCGGAAATCAAGGCGGATGCCGCAGACAATCTTCTGCTTTTGCTTCAGAAAGTGATAAAATCCGCCGACGCGGACCTGGAGCGGTTTCTTCCGGAAATTGACAAAGCTTTTGAGCGCATCATGAATTTTCCGGATCCCGCTTTCTTCCTGTTTGTCAAAAGTTTTTATCAGATAAAAAAACTCGCTGAATCACTTCTCTCTGCAAGTGTTCGGCAAAGTGCTGCTGCCCGTCTGCTGCTTGTCAAATACTATCGGCAGGCCTACGCCTACTGGCTCAACAAAGAAGACCCGCTGCCCTGGTTTGAGAAAGAGGCGGAAGACGATACCCACAGGGAAATATTCAAAGACTTTTTTACGGCTGTCTCTCATGAGCAAATCCGGAAATACCGCGCGGAATTGGACAAAATCGCCGACACGGCGGGCGCGGCGACATTGGAAACGCTGCTGAAATTCCCCGGATACGGCGAGATGGCGGAAATTTATCGGGAAATGCCCAAAAAGCTTTTTGACGCGGGCGCAAACATGGGCCGCGGCAACGGCTGGAAAGTCATATTTCTTTTTCATATTATGAGTATTTCCGGACTTTCCATTATCCATGAAGAAGCATTAAGGGAAATCAACCGCACCTTGAGCTGGCTGATCAACCATGAAAAACATCTCAACATTGAGAAAATCATCCGAAAGACTTTTTCCATTCTCAAAGCCCGGACCGCGGAATTTCCCCTCACCGCGCTGAACTGCGTCCTGAACATGGGCAGGGGCGTATATCAGACCGACAAAAGCGAACTGATAACACTCTATATTGATTCTGTTATCAATCTGGGATTTCAGTCCCCCATGATTGAGGGCGTGGGAAATGACTGGCAGGTGCAGGTCAACAGCGCGCATATACAGAATATCCGAACCTGGCTTCAGCTCGTCGAACTGAATCCGAAATATTCTGTCCGCCTGCTTTCCTACCTGATTATTCATCTCTCCCTCTGCGGCGTTTTTATCAAAGACACAGACCTGTTTCCGCGAGACATTACCCGGCTGCTCAACAGCAATATTGAACCGGTTTACAATCTGGTGAAACAGCTTACACGGATTTTTCCGGCATATTTCAACGACATCGGCGCGGAAGGCGAACTTCGTGAAGTCTCCACCCGCATTGACGAAATCACTCACAGAAAAGACATTCTGATTCATTTTCTGCGCAAACAGGTGCATGTGGAAAGCAGCAACCGGACCGTTGCGTTTATGGAAGCGCTGTTCCGTTTCTGGACCGACAGGGACAAAACGCATATCGAACCCTTTGTGCCGCCCGATATCTATGAGGAAATCTGTTCCGAAGGATATTATATTGACGGGGTTCACCGGATATTTTCCTATCTGGCGGAAAAAGGAAATGTGCGAATCCCTGATGATCTTCTGACCGTCAAACATGAGCGTCTCAGCCGGCTGATCCGCGAATGCGCGATTGCCGTGAATCCGGAAACTGATTTTTTTCAAAAAACTCAGTTTCTTCCGGAAGACGCGGAGCGGACCGCTCTTGCTGTGAACCTCTATAAACTGCTGCGCCGGAAATATGATCTCTCAAGCTGTTCCAAAATCTGCGCGGAAACGGAAAATTATTTTTTTCTGATCAGGTCAGAGACATTTCCGGACATCAGCCGTCTGAAAGACGCGCTCACACAGGCTGCCCGGCCTGATGTCAGCGTCATTGCAAAGATCGGCAGTCTCCTTGACTACATGGAACTGCTGAAAGAGACCGTCTTGTCTCCCCTGTCTTATGAGATCAGGGAAGATATTTATAAAAAACGGCATTTTACTGTGGATATTCCTTCCATGTACGGCAGTTATCATGAGAGCAAATTCGATGCGCTCGGACTGACTTTCCGTCTGGAATCCTTTGTGAATGTTCTTTTTGACGAACTGGTCGGAAATATAGAACTTCCGCTGATTACCAAAGCCGCTTTCCATCAGATTTATGCCTATCTGAAACTTTTCGGCAGGGCATTGAAACTGGAAGGCATCTCGACTGTCGAAATTGAGCGGCAGTTTCATTTTCTGGAACATTCGATTGAAATCAAAGGATTTTCTTTTACCCAATATCTCGATATTTTCAAAGGTGTTGCACAGGCGGTGAAGAATATCATCGCCGACTACTTCAACAATATTCATGAGGAGAATTTGAACCGGATTCTGTCTCAGATACCGGTTGCCCAGATTCTGCCGAAATATCTTCCCAAAGACGATGAAGGCAGGGTCCGTCCTGAAAGTTACCGGCATCGGGTATCTGAAATTTTTTCCAGAGAACGCATTGCCCACTCGCTGGGACTTCAGCAGTTGGATGTGTTTTTAACCCGGATTCTCAACACGCTGTTTCATCAGTCGGAAAAACTCAGCAAAGACCATTTGCAGCAACTGCTGATTTATAATCCCAAGCTGGCAATGACTTCTTTGGAGAGTCCGGGCAGTATCGGCATCATTTATCTGGGAAACAAGGGGCTGAATCTTGCCAGACTGAAAGAATACAACATGCCGGTGCCCCCGGGTTTCATCATTACCACAGAAGTGTTCCGTTTCCGGGAGATGATTGACAGCTATCCGCCGGCAAGGGAAAATTTCCGGGAACAGGTGCGGCATCATATTTCCGAGCTGGAAAAAGCCACGGAAAAGACTTTCGGAAGCCCGAAAACTCCGCTGCTTTTTTCGGTGAGAAGCGGTTCTTCCATTTCTCAGCCCGGCATGATGGACACCTTTCTCAATGTGGGCATCAATGAGGAAATCACGGAAGGCATTGCCGTGAAAACCGGCAATATGTGGTTTGCCTGGGACTGTTTCCGCCGTTTTCTGCAATGCTACGGCATGTCTTACGGTCTCAAACGGGATGATTTTGACGCGCTGATCGGCGACGCCAAGAAGAGACGCAAACTGATTTACAAGAGACAACTGACCGGTCCTCAGATGAAAGAAGTGGCAATCTCTTACAGGGAGATGATATCAGACTGCGGCATCGAGATTGCCGAATCGCCTTTTGAGCAACTGCTGATGACCGTCAAAAAGGTTTTTGACTCGTGGGAATCTGTCAAAGCCAAAACTTACCGCAAAATCATGGGCATCAGCGATGACTGGGGAACAGCGGTCACGGTTCAGGCGATGGTCTTCGGGAATCTTTCCGCAGATTCCGGCACAGGCGTGTTTTTTACGCACAATCCCCGATGGTCCGGGGACACGTTGCGGCTCTGGGGAGATTTTACTGTCGGAAATCAGGGAGAAGATGTGGTGGCAGGTCTGGTCAATACCATGCCCATTTCCATTATTCAGCAGGACATTGAAATGCGGGATACCGACATCACGCTTGAATCGCATTTCCCGAAAATTTACAAAGCATTGGAAAAATGGGCAAACGAACTGATTTTTCAGAGAGGCTGGAGTCCGCAGGAAATGGAATTCACCTTTGAAGGACCTTCGGTAAAAAATCTGTACCTGCTTCAGACCCGGGACATGGCCATCAGAGAGCGGAAAAAAGTTCTCACTTTTGATCTCAAAGCCCTGGCAAATAAAAGGCTTCTGGGACACGGCATCGGCGTCAGCGGCGGCGCCATGAGCGGCAGGGCGATTTTCAGCCTTGAAGAAATTGACAGATGGAGAGTCAGCGAACCGAAAACATCGCTGATTCTGCTCAGGAGCGATACGGTTCCGGATGATATTTGGGAGATTTATGCAGCCGACGGTCTGCTCACGGCGCGGGGCGGACTGACATCCCATGCGGCAGTGGTGGCGCACCGGCTGGGAAAAACCTGTGTGGTGGGATGCGGTCCCCTTGTCTGCAAAGAAAAAGAAAGAGTCGGCTTTTTTGATCAGGCGGAAATCAGATCAGGAGACTATATCAGCATTGACGGGAGAGAAGGTTCTATTTATCAGGGATTTATCAAATTGGAATCCGAACACCGGGATATTTCGGATGAGTGCCTTGAAATCTGAAGCGGGGGATAAATCCCCCGCCTGAAAGCTCAAGCAGGCTGAAGCCTGCTGTGTGCGCCGGACAGCCTGCTTCAGCAGGCTTGAGCTTTCAGCCCTGAAATTTATTTCAGGGCATATCTGTGCGGTATCTGTTAAAATTTCTTCCGCAATATGCCTGAATTCTGATTTTATAATTAAAAAAATTGCCTGAATAAAAAAATCGTGCTAATCTTTAAATATTAAATAATCAGGATTCAGGCAAATTTTTATAATATGCTGATAAAATATGTCATCATGAGCGGAGCGAAAAATCCCGCATTTCAGAATGACAGAAAGCAGGGCGGGCAGAGCGCATCAACGAAGCTGCCTTTTTAAGCATAAGAGATTCTTCGCTGCGCTCAGAATGACAGAATTATCAGGATGAATGACAGAATTATCAGAATATTATAAAAAAACACCCCGCCCTTTAATTAATTCGGCTTTACAGGCGGACGCAAAGCGTCCCTGCTGCATCTCCGCGCAGAGCGTGGGAACGGGAAGGAAAGAGAGGGAGTTCGGCGCTCCCGATATTTAAAAAAATGGAAAAATTAGTCTGTAGAGAATTCAGACCCGGACGCCGTTTTGTCGGGCGTCTGCCTCACGGAAAAGACCTGATTCAGTCTGTCGAAAATTTCTGCAAAGAAAATTCGATAGTTATGGCAACATTTTCCCTTATCGGTGCTGTCAGTTCGGCAACCGTCGGCGCTTACGACCAGAAACAGCAGGTTTACGTTACGTTCAAGGAAAACTTACCCCTTGAAATCGTCATCTGCGCGGGCAATGTTTCACTAAAAGACGGAAACCCCGTTGTCCATGCCCATATTCTCCTCGGCGACGAACAGGGAAAAACCATCGGCGGTCATCTGTTTTCGGAAACGCTCCTTTTTGCCGGAGAAATCGAGATTCAGGAACTGATCGGAAATCCGATGGAAAGAGCGTCAGACGCGGTAACAGGTCTGATGTTATGGAAAAATTAAAGTAGCAGGTTGCAGGCGGCAAGTAGCAGGTGGCTGGTGGCAGGCAAGGAGTAACCTGTCACCTGCAACCTGTAACCTGTCACACTGATTGATGATGAAGGAGATACAAAAATGCAAATCACGATTACAAAAGCAAAAGACCTTAAACCCAAGCCGGATGAATCCAATCTCGGTTTCGGAACAATTTTCACCGATCACATGCTCCTGATAGATTACAATCCGGACAAGGGATGGCATTTGCCCCGGATTGAACCTTTTTCCCCTTTTGAAATGTCCCCCGCAACCATGGTGCTGCATTACGGGCAGGCAGTTTTTGAAGGGCTGAAGGCGTACCGGACCGCCGCGGGCAAGATACAACTGTTCCGTCCCAAAGCCAATTTCGCCCGTATGAACCGTTCCTGCGAACTGCTTTGCATTCCCGGAATTGACGAATCGCTTCTCATGGCTTCGCTGAAAGATCTGCTGAAACTTGAAAAAGACTGGGTTCCCAAAGCCCCGGGAACTTCCCTTTATGTAAGACCCACGATTATTTCAACCGATCCTTATCTCGGGGTGCGGGCATCCAAAACTTACCGTTATTTTGTCATTCTCTGTCCGGTGGGCGCGTATTATGCGGCAGGGTTCAATCCTGTGAAAATATGGGTGACAAAGAATCATGTCCGGGCAATACGCGGGGGCATCGGCGAGGCAAAAACCCCGGCAAATTACGCGGCAAGTCTGTATGCCGGAGATAAAGCAACCAAGAACGGCTATGCTCAGGTTTTGTGGTTGGACGGCGTGGAGCAGAAATATGTGGAAGAAGTGGGTTCTATGAATATCTTTTTTGTCATTGACAATGAAATCGTCACGCCCATGCTCAACGGCAGCATTCTGCCGGGCATCACGCGGGATTCGGTCATTGCGCTGGCAAAACACTGGAACATGAAAATTTCGGAGCGGAGAATCAGCATTGACGAGGTGATGAACGCTCATGACGCGGGCAGACTTCAGGAAATTTTCGGCTCCGGCACGGCTGCGGTGATTTCGCCGGTGGGCGAGATGAAATACGGAGATCGGATCATCAAAATCGGCGGCGGAAAAGTCGGTCCCATCGCAAACAAGTTTTTCAATTCCATTCAGGAGATTCAGTATGGCAGGACTGAAGACCCCATGGGATGGATTGAGCAGGTTTGTTAAGTGAGAATTGAGAAGTGAGAAGTGAGAAATGCTGTTGTCATTTCGACGAACGAAGTGAGGAGAAATCTTTACTATGA
>DZCT01000256.1 GCA_022736535.1 Desulfatirhabdium butyrativorans
CCCACGCTCCGCGTGGGAATGCAGCCCGGACGCTCCGCGTCCCTCCGTGAAAGGGTCTCAGGACGTTCCCCCTCCGCGTGGGAACGAGGTCAACTGCGTAACTCGTATAGTTATTAAAATAAAAAATAATGAAGTTACTACTATAACGCAGAGAATCAAGGTTTTCAAGCGAATTTTTTTTTGCAAAGTGAAAAAACGCCGACAGACCGGGCCCCGATGCCGTTAAGCGGCAGAGACGCAATCCCCCTTCATCCCCCTTTTCTAAAGGGGGGCAGGAGGATCTGCGTCTCTGAATAATGTCCTTGGAGCGGGGCCCCGAGCCGCCGCCGATAAACGCTGTCATATATTAGCATCCCGTATCCGTTCCTTTGATCTGTTTCTGTCAAAGAGAATCGTAAAAGCCGTTCCCTTATCTTTCTTTACGGTTACAGTTCCGCCTAACTGACGTTTTACCAGACTGAAAACCATCCGCAGTCCCATGGTTTCGCCGTTATCCAAAGCGATTTCTTCCGAAATGCCCACGCCGTTGTCACGGACAAGCAGTTCAATACAGTTGTTTTCTGAAGACCGGGCTGTGATTTCAATGAGTCCGGCTTTTTCAGGGAAAGCGTATTTCAGGGAATTGGAAATCAGTTCATTGACGATCAGTCCGCAGGGAACCGCACGGTCAATATCCAGCGTGATGTCTTCGGTATCCACCGAAAGCTTGGGCTTTGAACCCTTCGGCGTGTAAATCCTGAACAGATTCTCGCATAAACTGCTCAGGTAATCCCGGAAGTTGATTTCAGCCAGATTGCTCTGACGGTAAAGCGTTTCATGAATCAGCGACATTGCCCGGATACGGCTCTGACTTTCCATAAACATTTCTTTGACTTTATGTTCCCTGATTTTTCTGGACTGATGGTTTAAGAGACTGGAAATCACCTGCATATTGTTTTTCACCCGATGGTGAATTTCACGCAGCAGCACCTCTTTTTCTTTAAGCGAGGCAGAAAGGCGGGCTTCGGACTGCTTGCGGGATTCGATTTCGCTTTGGAGTCTGAGATTTGTTTCCTCCAACTCCTGGGTCCGCTTTTTCACCAGAATTTCCAGGCTGTCCCGGTGCGCGGCGAGCTCTTCTTTTGCTTTTTTCTGTTCCGTTATATCGGTAATGGCGCAGAGAATTTTTTTCTTCCGGCTCTCTTCCTGTATCAGCACGGAAAACTCCAATCTTGCCCAGAATCTTTCTTTTCCCCGTATGAACTGCACTTCTGTTGACTGCGGGTTTCCGTTTTCCAGCACTTCGTTGAACGGCTTCAGGAAGCCGGTGACCGGCGGCAGCACAAACGCGCTCAGTCTGGCATTCATCACCTTTCGTTTTTCGCCTTCAAACAGCAAAGACCCGGCGCGGTTGATCTGTTCGACCAGTCCTTTCTGATTTAAGACAGCATAACCGATGGGCGCAAATTCAAACAGATCGAAAAATTCCCGCTGAGACCTTTCAAATGCTGCCTGAGATTCACGCAACTGATCGTTCTGAATTTCCAGTTCGACTCGGTAAACATCCAATTCGTGAAGAATTTCATTCAGGTCATGAATATTGGGTTCCGCTTTTGTCCGACGGGCATCTGTCAGCATTGCCTCAGCTCTTGCCCGCAACATAACAAATTTTTCCATTGGTATCCTGATGGAGGGTTCGGGGTAAGGGGTTCGGGGTGAGAGGGAAACCTCTGACCCCGAACCCCCTATTTAGGCAGAATCACAATCTCAAACCAGTATCCTTTCATCTGCCGTATGGCATTCATAAAATTTTCAAAGCCTGCCGGCTTCTGAATAAAGCTGTTTGCCCCTTTGGCATAGCATTCGTCCACGTCCTGCTCATTATCCGAGGTTGTCAGGATGATCACCGGAATTTTCCTCAGTTTGCTGTTTTCCTTGATCTGTCTGAGCACTTCACGCCCGTCGGTTCTCGGAAGATTCAGATCCAGCAGGATGATACCGGGTCTGGGCGAAGTTTCCGGGTCCGCATACTTTGCACGCCTTAACAGGAAATCAAGGGCTTTGTCCCCGTTTTCGCAACGGAAAACCGGATTTGCAAGACCTGACCTGTTAAATGCCCGTATCGTAAGCATATAATCTTCGTCGCTGTCTTCAATAATCAGAATCGGCTGCTGAGATTTGATGTTCATCATTTTTTTGGGTTCGGGGTGAGAGGTCAGAGGCGCTGTTCAGCGACGGTTCCCCTGACCCCGAACCTCTGACCCCGAACCCTTTCCTAACACCTCAAGGTAAAATAAAAGGTCGCGCCTTGCCCCGAAACCGATTCCGCCCATATTCTTCCGCCGTGGCGCTCAATGATTTTTTTGGAAATTGTGAGTCCCACCCCGGTGCCGCCGCCGAAATCTTCCCTGCCGTGAAGCCGGGTGAATATTTTGAAGACGGATTCAAGATGCCGTTCCTCAATGCCGATGCCGTTATCCCGGACATAGAAAACACAGGACTTTTTACAGCAGGCTTCGGGGATGTCGGGAACTGAAACCGTCTCGGGTTCCGCTCCGTTAAATCCGATCTCAATCTGCCTGTTCTGCCTGTTATTGTACTGAACCGCGTTGACAATCAGATTCTGAAAGACTTCGCTCATCTGAACTCTGTTGCAGACCGCATCGGGGAGCCTTGCCGGCTTATGCACGGAAACACGGTTTTCATCCAACAGCGTTTTCAGGCTGTCAAGCACTTCATTCACAACGGCATCAAGCGATATGCGTTCAACCGAGAGATTCATCCTTCCGATTCTGGAATAATGCAGGATGGCGCGAATCTGTTCCTCCTGACGTTTTGCCAGCCGCATCAGCGTTTCAAGCATCGAAATCCCTTCCGATTCAAGCTTGTCTTTGTAATCCTCCAGAAGGACCGCCGAAAAATTATAGATGCCTCTCAGGGGTTCTCGCAGATCATGGGAAATGATATAGGCAAAATCATCTAATTGACGGTTGATCTCTTCAAGCTGCCTATGACGCTGTTTTAAAAGCGAATCTGTTTTTTTCCGCTCATCAATATCCTGAATGATTGAAATAAAATATTTGGGTTCTCCATCGGCGTTTTTCACGAGCGAAACAGTCAGCATTGCCCAGATCAGCGCCCCGTCTTTGCGAAAATACCGCTTTTCCATACTGTAATGGTCAATATCCCCTGAAAGCACGGAGCGCATATTGTTCAGATCCGCTTCCAGATCATCAGGATGCGTGATGTCCTGAAAGCAGCTTTTCAGCAGTTCTTCAGATGAATAGCCCAGAACCCGGCAGACGGTAGGATTGAATCTGAGCCATCTGCCGTCCAAAGCCACATGGGCAATGCCCACCGTCGCCTGTTCAAAGGTGTTTCTGAACCTTTCCTCACTCTCCCGCAGTTCATTTTCAACATGCTGACGCTCTGAAATTTCCAATTCCAACTGAATATTTGCATTCAGCAGTTCTCTTGTGCGTTTGACAACCCGTTCTTCCAGTTCATTTTTTGCTTTTCTCAATTCCAGTTCAATGTTTTTCAGCTCAGTCTCCCGCTGTCCCAGTTCCCGGAAAAGAATTTCTGAGGGGTTTGAAATTCCGGTTTCCACAATGGCTTTATACATCATAAAAAAGGAGAACACCATCAGATAGTGACCGATAAGATTGGATAAGCCGTAAACGCTGACATAGAAAATAAAGGCTGGTTTGGCTGCCGCCGCGCTGAAAATTGAGATTAGACCTCTTTCAAAAGTCAAGTTTCATCCAATAAAATCAAGTGAGCAACTCCCACTTTTGAAAGAGGTCTATTGAAAACCGAGAGAACTTTCTGTTGCAGAATCGGCTGAAGATAAATGAGCAGGTTGCGGCATGAAATCAGGTCAACTTTTGTGAACGGCGGGTCTTTTGCCAGATTTTGAAGCGCAAATATCACCATTTCCCGGATGTTCCGCCGGACCTGATAGCCTTTTGCCTTTTTTTCAAAATACTTGCTGACAAATTCCACCTCCACATCTGCGATAATGCTCTCAGGATAAAACCCCGCGCCGGCAAATTCAATCGCCTCCCGGTCAATGTCGGTGGCAAAGACCTTGACTTCAAAGGCACTTTTATGAATATCCATGTAATCCTGAATGAGCATGGCAATGGAATAGGCTTCTTCGCCTGTGGAGCAGCCGGCAACCCAGACCCGGACAATTTTGCTTTCCCTTTTTCCGACATTTTCAAATATGGAAGGAATCACCGTGTCTCTGAGTATCTGAAAAGCAGTCTGATCTCTGAAAAATTTGGTCACGCCGATGAGAAGGTCTTTGAAAAGCGCGGTCACTTCTTTGGGATTCCGGTGCATATATGCCAGATAATCATCAAGACAGTTGACCTGAACAATGCCCATGCGCCGTTCAATCCGGCGCACAACTGTGGAAGGTTTGTAATGCGTGAAATCCACATTTGCTTTTTTGTTGAGAATTCGGAAAATCCGGGTGAAGCCGTTGACTTCATCGCTGAGGAGGTCTGCGGGTTCTTTGCGCTCGGCAATATAGGGATGATGAATGAATTTCAGCAGTTCTTCGGGCATGGTATCCGGGGGCAGAATAAAATCCGCCAGACCTGTGGCAATGGCGCTTTTGGGCATACCGTCAAATTTGGCGGATTCTTCGTCCTGAACCAGCACGGTGCCGCCCTCTTCCTTGATGGCGCGGATGCCCCGGGTCCCGTCGCTTCCGGTACCCGAAAGAATCACGCCGATGGCGCGTTCTCCCTGATCTTCGGCAAGAGACCGGAAAAAAACATCAATGGGCAGATTCAGCCCGTGGCGCTGAGGCTGTTCGGACAGATAGAGATTGCCGCCCCGGATTGCCATATTTTTTCGGGGCGGAATCAGATAGACCGCGTTGGGCTGTATGGTCATGCCGTCTTCCACACGAAGCACTTCCATCTGCGTATGCTTGGAAAGCAGCTCGACCATCAGACTTTTATAGTCCGGCGAAAGATGCTGAATCACCACAAAAGCAAGTCCGGTATCTGCGGGTATATGGTCGAAAAAGGTCTGAAGCGCTTCCAGCCCGCCGGCAGAAGCGCCGATCCCCACATAGTAGAGGGGAGTGTCCGATACTGCGCCCCGGCTTAAATCAGAGACAGCATTTGTTTTTTTGGATTGGACTGTTTTTTTCTTTCCTCTCACTTTTCACTTCTCATTTCTGAAGAGTATTCAATTCTCAATTCTCAATTTTTTCACTTCTCACTTTTCACCACGCTTTCAATCATCAGAACAAGCGCGTTATAGCTGAAAGGTTTTGTCATATAACGATCCATACCGGCTGCGATGCAGCGTTCTTTGTCTCCCTGCATCGCGTGGGCGGTCAGCCCCACAATCGGGATATGTTTTCCGGCGGTTTTTTCTTTTTCCCTTATGATCCGGGTGGCTTCAATCCCGTCCATTTCCGGCATATCCACATCCATCAATATCAGATCAAACCTTTCTTTTTCAAAACATTTGATCGCCTCATATCCGTTCGGGGCAACAACAAAGCGATGTTCCAGCTTTTTCAGAATGCCCTCCAGCAGTTTCTGATTCAAAAGATTATCTTCTGCCACCAGTATGTTAAGCGTCTGTTTTTCGACCGGCGCATCAATCAGCCGGTCTGATTTCTTTTTCAGATCAGGGCGGTCGCTGCGCTCATGAAGAAGTTTTTTGCTTCGCTTGATAAGAGATTCTTCGCTTCGCTCAGAATGACAGGAGGACGGCTCAGAATGACAGGGGGAAGGCTTAGAATGACACGGTGTGCGCTCAGAATGACACGTTGCAATGTCACCCTGAGCGGAGCGAAGGGTCTCAGACTTGCACTCCGGCGTGCGGGTTTCCGGCGACGCTGCCGTGTCGGCTTGGTAACCGGCAGCCCCGAGTCTGACGATAAAATGAAAAACGCATCCCCCTTCAGGTCTGTTTTCCGCCCAGATTCTGCCCTGCATCATTTCCGCCAACTGTCTGGATATGGTGGTTCCCAAGCCGGTCCCGCCGTAACGCCGGGTCACGGAACGGTCTGTCTGTGTAAAAGGATCGAAAATTTTTTCCAACTGTTGGGGCGGAATGCCGGGGCCCATGTCTGAAACCGAAAAATGAAGGTCAATATGACTGTCTTTTTCCGTCTCCTTTTTCACAGCGATGTTCACAGCGCCGTGTTCGGTAAATTTGACGCCGTTTCCGGCGATATTCATCAGAATCTGCTGAAGCCGGAAATCATCTCCGATCAGATGAATCGGAACATCAGGATCAATATGCCATGTCAGTTCAAGCTTTTTTTTGCGCGCTTCAAGGGAAATGGCGTCCAACGTGGATTTCAGAACAGTCCGCAAATTAAATTCGGATTCCTCCAGTACGAATTTCCCTGCTTCTATTTTGGAATAGTCAAGAATATCATTGAGTAAGCGTAAGAGATAATCGGCGGAATTTTTAACAGCGGTCAGGTATTCCCGCTGCTCCGGGTCAAGTTCGGTGGTCAGGGTCAGTTCCGTCATGCCGATGACCGCGTTCATCGGCGTTCTGATTTCATGGCTCATGTTTGCCAGAAAGCGGCTTTTGATGCGGCTGGCTTCTTCAGCGTCACGCCGCGCCTGAACCAGCGCGGACACATCAATGACATTGAGCAGCACGCCGTCATAAACACCGTTTCGATACACCGGCTGACACCTGAGCATTGCATCGCAGTTTCCGAATCTTCTGTGAAAAACAACCGTTTCGGATTTGGGCCTGCTCCGAAATGAGGAGATAAGCGAGATAACAGAGGTGTTGATGGTTTCATTATGAAAATCAAATAGTTTTTTGCCGATAATGTCTCTGCGTTTAAGACCGCAGAAATTGCAGAACCATGTGTTGACTTCTTCGACAGTATCTTCCGCATCGGCAAACACCACGCCTTCATCCATGCTTTCAATCATGGCGGAAAGCCTTGCGCTTTCACGTTCCGCAACTGAAATTTGCTCTTTGAGTTCTTTTCTTGTTTCCCGAAGGATTTTTTCAACCCGGGCTTTATAAAGCGCCATTTTGATGCTGATGTTGAGCGAGCGTGCGTCAAAGGGTTTCAGGATATAACCGAAAGGCTCTGTGATGCTGGCGCGTTCAAGCATTTCATTGTCGTGATAGGCTGTCAGAAAAATAACGGGCAGATCGAATCGCCTGCGCAGGATGTTGGCGGCTTCGATTCCGTCCATTCTGCCCCGGAGTACAATGTCCATGATGACAAGGTCCGGCATTTCCTTTCCGACAGCCTGAAGCGTTTCCTCACCGGAACTTAACACTGCTGTGACAGCATATCCCATTTCTT
>DZCT01000692.1 GCA_022736535.1 Desulfatirhabdium butyrativorans
TATACTGCTTTACACTCAGAACTCAGCGCGGGCAGCAATCTGCCCACCCTACGGCTGCTTTACACTCAGAACTCAGAACTTTTTTTAAAATCCCCCCTTGCCCCCCTTTAAAAAAGGAGGGCAGGGGGGATTAAGGAGAATGCCCTGTGCCAATCATACCCATGGTCATAGACCAGACCAGCAGAGGAGAGCGCGCCTATGACATCTACTCAAGACTCCTCAAAGACAGAATTATTTTTCTGGGAACCCCCATGAATGACGAAATCGCCAATCTGCTGATCGCCCAGTTCCTCTTTCTTGAATCTGAAGACCCTGACAAAGACATCAATTTTTACATCAATTCCCCCGGCGGCGTTGTCACCTCCGGATTGGCGGTTTATGACACCATGCGATATATCAAATCCAATATCGCAACCGTATGTATCGGTCAGGCGGCGAGCATGGCTGCCGTACTGCTGGCTGCCGGCGAAAAGGGAAAACGATATGCCCTTCCCAACGCAAGGATTATGATCCATCAGCCCATCGGCGGTTCCTACGGACAGGCTTCGGATATTGCCATTCAGGCAAAAGAAATCCTGCGCATGAAAGAAACCCTCAATAAGATTCTTGCCTTTCATACCGGCAAAGATCTGAAGAAAATTCAGAAAGACACGGACAGGGATTTTTTCATGTCCGGCAACGATGCTGTCAGATACGGGCTTGTGGATTATGTGATCACCAACCGGGATGATCTTGACCGTTTGGATGAATTGAAACCGGAAGAAACGGGTGAAGAGGAGGAAACTTAAAATGACAGCCAAAAAACGGGGGGAACCCGAGAACCTGTTCTGTTCATTTTGCGGGAAAAATCAGAAAGAAGTCAAAAAGCTCATCGCGGGTCCCGCTGTTTATATCTGCGATGAATGTATCGCGCTCTGCGGCGAAATCATCGAGGAAGAAAGCGGAAAAGACCTTGAAACCGCCGAAGCAAGAATTATTCCCAAAGAGATCAAGGCAAAATTGGATGATTATGTCATTGAACAGGAGGGCGCCAAAAAAGTGCTTTCCGTTGCGGTTTACAATCATTACAAACGGCTGAACTCCGGCGTGGGAACAGGCGGTTACAAAGATGTGGAAATTCAGAAAAGCAATATTCTGCTCATCGGTCCCACCGGCTCCGGCAAAACCCTGCTCGCCCAGACCCTGGCAAGATTTCTCAATGTGCCTTTTACGATAGCAGACGCCACCAGTCTGACAGAAGCCGGATATGTCGGCGAAGATGTTGAGAATATCATTCTTTCCCTGCTTCAGAACGCGGATTACGATGTGGAAAAAACCAAGCGCGGCATTGTTTACATTGACGAGATAGACAAAATCGCCTCCAAATCCGACAATCCCTCGATTACAAGGGATGTTTCCGGCGAAGGCGTTCAGCAGGCGCTGCTCAAAATTATCGAAGGCACGGTGGCATCTGTTCCGCCCAAAGGCGGCAGAAAGCATCCCCAGCAGGATTTTGTCAAGGTGGATACCTCCAATATTCTTTTTATCTGCGGCGGCACGTTTAACGGCCTGGACAGAATCATCCGGCGCCGGCTGGGTTCCAAGGTCATCGGTTTCGGCGCAAACG
>DZCT01000257.1 GCA_022736535.1 Desulfatirhabdium butyrativorans
ATCCACCCAGACGGTGGGCAACTGATTCCGGAACCACGTCATCTGGCGTTTGGCATATCGCCGGGTGTCGCGTTTGAGCGTTCTCACTGCCTCTTCGTAAGACATTTTTCCCTGAATCAATTCAGCTATATGACGATAGCCGATAGACTGCATGGATTTGAGTTCCGGCGAATAACCCATGTCCAAAAGTTTCCGCACTTCATCCTCAAATCCTGCGGCGATCATTGCATCCACCCGGCGGTTGATGCGCTCATAAAGCATTTCCCTTTCCATATCGAGACCGATTTTCAGAACATGAAAGGGTTCTTCGGCAAACTGATGCGTCCCGTGATATTCCGAAAGCGTTTTTCCAGTGATTTCATACACTTCAATCGCCCTTACGATTCTGAAAACATCATGAGGATGAATTTTCGCTGCGGTATCAGGATCATACTGACGCAGACGCTCGTGAAGAAATTCGCCGCCCCTGACAGCGGCTTCCTGTTTCAGACGCGTGCGGATGTCCGAGTCTGCGGTTACGCCCTGAAACAGACCGTATATCAGCGATTTGATATAAAATCCCGTGCCGCCCGCCACAATCGCGGGAATCTGCCTTTCATGCAGTTCGGCGATTTTTTTTCGGGCAACTTCGGCAAACATCGCCGCGTCAAAATCCTCATCCGGATCAACAATATCTATCATATCATGCGAGACACGGGCTTGTTCTTCAGGCGTGGGTTTTGCGGTGCCGATGTCCATATAGCGGTAAATCTGCATGGAATCCGCGCTGATGATGCGTCCTCCGAAAACTTCGGCGACTCGGATCGCCGCCACGGTTTTTCCGATGCCCGTGGGACCGCAGATAACAATCACATTCGGTTTGTCAGTCATGGTCATTTTTGTTTAAGAGATATGTCACTCCTACGGAGTTCGGGATTGTTCGGAATATTTTGCTACAAATATGTCGCTCCTACGGAGCTGCTCACCGTTCAGACAAGCCTCGCAGGGGCGAAATCTTTGTAGCAGGAAATATTTGTAACCGGAAATGAATGTTTTATATCTGTGTCAATCCTGTCAATTCCGAAAATCCTGTCTAAAAAAGTGTTGACAATCTGTCAGGTTTCAGTTATAAGCCTCGACATCAATGCGGGTCAAGGAAATACATCAAAATTCTCCAAAAAAAACCCGTGTCAATCATATTGTTCATATTGTTGTCGGGATGTGGCTCAGCCTGGTAGAGCGCAGCGTTCGGGACGCTGATGTCGCTGGTTCAAATCCAGTCATCCCGACCATCATCCGGTCTGAATTTCTCTCATCGCAAAGACGCTTTTATTTCCCGCAAATACATAAAAAAAAAATTATTTCTCGCAAAGTGCGCGAAGGACGCAAAGAATTATTTTATAAAAAAAACTTTTCTTTGCGCTCTCTGCGTGCTTTGCGAGAAATTCTTTTATTTCAGAACACGCTGTGGCAAATTTCAAAACACATCTGTCTGCGGGTTATGCGGCAAACATTGCAGCCGTAACCGGCCTGTGGCTGACCGGCATGGCAGACATCCCGGAATCGCTTCTGTATGTTGTTGCGGGAACTGTCGGCAGCATCCTCCCCGATATTGACGCAAACAAATCCCTGCCTTTAAAACTGATGTTCAATATCGCCGCCCTTATCATTGCCTTTTTTGCGCTCCTCGGTCAGAAAAGCGATACGCCTCCGCTCTTTCTTTTTCTCCTGTGGTCTGCTGTGTTTCTGAGCGTCAGATACGGCGGATTGTTTATTTTCAGCCGTCTCACGGTTCATCGCGGGCTGATTCATTCTGTTCCTGCGGGTGTGCTGTGCTGTTTTCTGACCACCGTGCTGCTGTACCGCATCTTTCATGCTTCAAATTTCACGGCATGGATGACCGGCATTTTTGTTTTTTTCGGATTCCTCATTCATCTTATTCTTGACGAGTTCAGCAGTATCCGCATGTCTGAAAAACGGATAAAAAAATCTTTCGGGACTGCGCTCAAAGCAGGCAGTTTCAAATATCTGAAAAAAACCCTGATGCTTTATATTACAATTATCGCCCTGTTTTGTCTGACGCCGGCTCCCGGGTCATTTGTTCACGCTGTTTTGAAAAAAAGCCCCTGGCTGGCGCCTTAGGAATTGAGAATTGAGAATTGAGAATTGAGAATTGTTCATTAGACGTTATCGGAAATAAAAGAGCGTTCTCGCAAAGCCCGCAGAGAGCGCAAAGAAAAAAAGAGAGGAATACAGGGACCGGTCTGCAATTTCCCGGTGTTTTGCAGCCTTTGCGCTTTTGCGGCCGAAGCTCCCGCAAAGACCCGGGTGCCGCACCGCTGCTGAAAATTGCAGGCAGATGACCGTATTTCTGTCTTTCTTCCTTTGCGCTCTCTGCGTGCTTTGCGAGAAACTTTTTTATTTCCGATAATGTCTATTTCTCAATTCTAAATTCTAAATTATTTCTCCTTGGGCAAGATAAATCTAAAACTGCTCCCTTTTCCGAATTTGCTTTCCGCCCATATTTTTCCGCGGTTTCTTTCCACAAATTCTTTACACAGAATCAGTCCCAGACCCGTGCCTTTTTCACCGGCTGTTCCCGGTTTGGAGAATTGAACATCCATTTGGAACAGTTTGTCAAAGTCCTCTTCCCGGATGCCGATGCCGTTATCTGAAAACGAAAATTCCGTAAAATCTCCGGCATCTTTTGAACTGATTCGGACTTCACCGCCGATTTCCGTGTACTTTAAGGCATTTGCTATCAGATTTCTTATCACAGCGGTTATCATATCCACATCTGCATAGACAAAAGTATGTTCCTTGATTTCATTTACCATAAGAATATGCTTCTGTTTTGCATTAATTTCCAACAATGTCAGCACATCTGAAATGATGCCGCCCATGCTGACTTTTTCAGGATAGCAAGAAATCTGGCCGGTCTGGGACATGGACCAGTCCAGCAAGTTCCGTAATAAACTGAAGGCATTTTTGGAAAGCGTATTGATATTCTGTATGAAATATTTTATCTGTTCTTTTTCCATTTCATCTAAAAAATCAATCAGATAATTCGTGCCGCTGATCAGCCCGTTAAAAGGACTTTTCAGGTCATGGGCAATAATGGAAAAAAATTTATCTTTGGTTGCGTTAAGTTCACTCAACTGCTGTTCACGCTGCTGTAATTTCTCATTTGATATTTTCAGCACTTCTCTTGCCCGTTTCAGTTCTAAATGCGTTCTGACCCTTGCCATCAGTTCGCCCGAATGAAAGG
Source organism: Desulfatirhabdium butyrativorans (assembly GCA_022736535.1). Classification (GTDB taxonomy): domain Bacteria; phylum Desulfobacterota; class Desulfobacteria; order Desulfobacterales; family JAIFKL01; genus JAIFKL01. Next base: position 3,248 of record DZCT01000257.1, read on the forward strand.
GCTTTGTGATATAATCTGCCGCGCCGATTTCAAAGCCTTTCATCATACTTTCAATATCTGTTCTTGCTGTCAGAAAAATAACAGGGATGTCCTGTGTTTCAGGATTTTCCTTTAATCTTTTGCAGACTTCGTATCCGTCCATTTCCGGCATCATAATGTCCAAAAGAATCAGATCAAATTTTGCCGATGTTATATGTTCAAGCGCGGATATGCCGCTCAGGTCAAATGCCATCCGATAGCCTTCCTGCTTTAGAATGCCTGCAACCACCTGAATATTCTTCGCAGAATCATCAACAATCAGTATGCTGTAATCTGTATCCTTTTTATTCATGATATATGCCTATTGGGTAGTGGTATAGAATATCTGACGGTGAATTGGTATTATACCGAATCTCTATTGAAAGTATTCTCTCATTTTGTTTCCCGCAGAGATCACAGAGAGGAAAAGCCCACGGAGAACACAGAGTTTTTTTAAAATTCTCTGTGATCTCTGCGGTTTTTTCACGCTCTGTGATCTCTGCGGGAAACCCCCTCCGGGGAAAAAATATCATATAAAGTCAAAAGAGATTCGGTATTACATCGTACTCATGTTAAATAAGCATCTTAAAAAAGATTGATCTTGTCAATATCAAAATCAGGATTGTTCCGCCGAAAAAATAAAAAAAGCCGAGCCGCCTTTTTTCTCAGGCAGCCCGGCTTGAAATGAAAATCAGTTTCCCGTAAAGCGAGTTTCAAACTCGCTCTACAGTTTGCGGGATCACTCATCCAATATCTGTCATCAGGCGTCAATAATTTTAAGTGCTTCTTTTCTGTAAGCTTCCATGATGTACGGAATGCCCGTCACTTTTGATGATTCTTCGGTCAGACAGGCAAGTTCGTTGCGCGTGATCAGGTGGGTCCGCCATTTTCTGGCACCTGCCATCAACTGCTGAAGACCGACTTTGAGCTTTTCCGATGCGCTGTAAACGCCGATGGCGCCCAGCGGGAATTTGTCAACTTCGTCTCCGTATTTGTCTTTCAGCTTCTGGTAGTAAACAAAAATTTCCTCTTTTGTGGTGCCGTATTTGGAAACCGTTGAGGGAAGTCCGCCGTCTTCACCGTTGAGCCAGCGGCCGATGTTCTTTCCGACCATGCCCGGAATCATCAGCCCGCGTCCCATACACACCGCCTTGCAGTAAGGCGCGCCCAGCGCAAGGGCTTTGAAGATATGATCTTCCGTAGAAAAACCGCCGGCAAAAGCAATATCCGGAACCCACGCGCCTTTATTCCCCAGACGACGGCAAAGCTCATACGCCATTGAATGCAGATAAATGGAGGGAATGCCCCATTCCGTCATCATGCGCCAGGGACTCATGCCGGTGCCGCCGGGCGCGCCGTCAATGGTCAGAAGATCAATGCGGGCATCAGATGCCCAGCGGATCGCCATTGCTAATTCACGCATGGGATACGCGCCGGTTTTCAGCGTGACGCGCTTTGCGCCCATTTTGCGAACCCGGTCCACTTCTCTCATGAACCCGTCCTGACTCAGAAAACCGACTCGCGAATGACGCTCAAATTCCTTGATGGAACCGTCTTTAAATGCTGCCTGATTTGCTTTTTTGCCGGGGTCCGGCGTGACAAGATAGCCGCGTTTTGCCAGTTCGACAGCCCGTTCAAGCGAATTGACTTTGATTTCGCCGCCGATGCTTTTGGCGCCCTGACCCCATTTCAGTTCAATGGTTTCAACGCCCAACTTTTCAACCACATATTCTGCCACGCCCAGCCGGATGTCTTCCACATTCATCTGAACGATAATGTCCCCGTAGCCTTCATGAAAACGGCGATACTGCTCGACTCTGCGCCGCATTTCGGGCGATTCCACCACTTTGCCGTGGTTGTTGATTTCCAATTGCGGATCAATGCCGCAGACATTCTCGCCGCAGACCAGACTGATGCCCGATATTGCCGCGCCCACCGCAAAATGCTCCCAGTTCTTGCGGGCGATTTCCGTGCTGCCCAGCGCGCCGGTGAACATGGGAATCTTCATTTTGACTTTTTCCGTCGCGCCGTACCATGTTTCGGTATTGACTTTCGGGAAAATGGCATGATCGGGATCCGCTTCGATGCCTTCCGCGCCGATGGCATATCCCATAATATTCAGGTGAGAATAATCAACAGGATAGTCTTTATCGGAGCCGGCAGTCACTTCGCCGAAGGGAGAGGGATACAGCATCTCTCTGCCCCGGAATGAAGCGACAAACATATCGCAGTTGCCTTTGCATCCGTCCACGCAGCGGGAACAGATGCCGGACTGCGGGGCAACATTGCGGGAGCGGTTTTTGGTCTGTAATGCCTCATTGGCATTAGGCGTGTTCAAATTCATACTTCCTCCTTGCATATTTTTTTTGATTTCATTTCAGCAATGACGGCATCGGTGTAAGGGAAAGAAGAAATTTCTGAATGTTATCAAATTCTTCATTCTGACCTTCCGTCTCGGAAACGGGAGACGGTTCGCGCAAAAAAAAGGCGTCAGCCTTGTTTATGGGCAAAGACGCCTTATCTTTTCCCGAGTTTTACCGTCACTTATTTTTACGGTGTCACCTTTAGTTTAATTATGTGTTTTTTTATTCGCATTTATCCTTCTTGTCAAGCTGTAAGTTGTAATTAAATGAATTTATTTTATTTTTTTAAGTTAAAATTAAACAGAAGTTGCTGTTTAAAGTATAAATTTATTATTTCGGAAAAAAATGAGAAAAATCTTTGAAATTGAGAATTGGGAATTGGGATACGAGTTACGCAGTCGGTCTCGTTCCCACGCTCCGCGTGGGAATGCAGAAAACCGCGGCGTCCCTGACGCTCCCACGCGGAGCGTGGGAGCGAGAAATCTTTGAAATTGGGAATTGAGAATTGAGAATTGAGAATTGAGAAATAGAAGTGTTCAATTCTCAATTCTCAATTTAAAATTTCTCAATTCCCCTCAGCCATGTTTCCAATCGCCGAAGCCCTTCTTCTGTGGAAACACGGGGAACATATCCCAAATCATTTCGGGCAGCCTGAATGTCAAACCAGTGGGATGTGGCGAGTTCTTCGGCGAGAAACCGGGTCATGGGCGGTTCAGCGCTGATGTGCAGCTTTTGATAAATAAATTCGCATATTGTGCCGATGCGCCTTGCGGTTTTCTCAGATACGGAACGCTTCACCGGCGGGCATCCGCCAGCTTTGAGAATGGCGTCAATCATCTCCCACAGCGGAATCGGCACTCCCTGAGAGATAAAATAAATCTTGCCGGAAAGCTCCGGATTTTCTGCCAGTTTATCCGCCGCCAGAATATGGGCGTCTGCGGCATTGGCGATATAAACCGTATCCGCAAGGTTTTTGCCGTCTCCGACCCTGACTAAGCGATTCGCTTTTGCCAGTATTCTCGGCACCAGATGATTGTCTTTGGGTCCCCATATCAGATGAGGTCTCAAAATAACAGCTTTGATCCGCCCTTCTTTTGCGGCGCTGACAACCCGCATTTCGGCAATCGCTTTTGTTTTCGGATAATGTGCATGAAATTTTTCAGGATAGGGAACCGATTCGTCCACGCCTTCCATATTTTTGCCGTTGAACACCACGCTGGGCGAACTGGTATAAATAAGTCTTGAAATGCCGCAGCGCTGACATGCGGCAAGCACATTCTGCGTTCCCGAAACATTGGTTTTGAAATATTCGGAATAGTTTCCCCATATTCCCGGCTTTGCAACGGTGTGAAAAACAAGGTCAATGTCTTTACATGCGGTTTCAACCGCGCACGGATCGCTGATGTCTCCCTGAATCTGTTCCACGCCGACAGATGCCAGTTCAGGATAAAATCTTCTGGAAAAACTGCGAACCCTGTCGCCTCTCGCGACAAGCCGGGCTACGACGGCGCCGCCGAGAAAACCGCCCCCGCCTGTGACTAAAATTTTCTGTGATTTTTGCATCTGATACCAAATCCCTTTTGACTTTATACAATGTAATCATTTTTTTTTTACTTTAATTCAAAAATGTTAATTTTCTGAATGTATGTCCTCAATAG
>DZCT01000258.1 GCA_022736535.1 Desulfatirhabdium butyrativorans
GCGAGACAGAAATCATGTGAATCCTTTAATCAGGTGAATCAGGGTTCGGACAATGGGCGGGCGGCAATCCTTGCAGATGAAGGATGTGCTGCTGGAGGTATTAAAATGGCAACTCATCTTACAATAGATGACAATCTGATCGAAAGAGTTCTGGCGGTGGCGGAACAGAAAACAAAAGAAGCGGCTGTAACCGAGGCGTTGGAAGAATATATCCGCCGGCGTGAACAGATGAAAATTATTGACTTGTTCGGAACAATAGATTTTGATCCCGAATATGACTATAAAATTCAGAGGGCTAAAAAATGAAGGTGCCGGCAGACACTTCTGTATGGTCATTGGCACTGCGGAGAAAACAGCCCCCTCGGAATCCTTTTGTGGCAGAGCTTCGGGAGCTGATCCGGGAAATGAGGGTGCAAATGATCGGACCCGTCCGTCAGGAACTTCTCTCCGGAATCCCTTCCCAATCCCAATTTGAAACACTTCGCCGCCGTCTGTCTGCGTTTCCGGATATGAAAATCAGCACATCGGATTACGAACTCGCGGCTGAATTTTTCAATATCTGTCGGGCAAAAGGGATTCAGGGTTCAAACACCGATTTTCTGATCTCTGCGATTTCAATCTCGCACAAAATGCCGATTCTGACAACAGATAACGATTTCAAAATGTTCCAGAAACATATTCCGATCCGTTTACATCTCCATCGTTTTCAAGGAAAAGAAGCGTAAGGCTTTTTCTATAGCTATGCCTGAAGTAAGTAAACGATAGCGAATCTTTGTGATGATTTTTGGAATTATCCGAACCGTGAACTGCACGGATTATGGGTTCGGCTGCATGGCTTGCGGCGTGTGTGTCATCTGCAAGGATTGTGTTTAAGCAGGGATTTCCGGTAAAATGTCTGAACCCTGATTCACCTGATTAAAGGATTTTCCTGATTTCTGTTTTGCAGTTCAAGTTGTCAATGAAATTCGGCATGTTCGATTGGCTTGACAGAAATCATGCAAATCCTTTAATCCTGAAAATCAGGGTTCGGACAGTGTGCGGGCATCTGCAAGGATTGTGTGCAAGAATTGTATATCTGACAGAACTGTATAAAAAAAATATGTGATATATGTGATATATGTGATATATGTGATAAAGGAGTCATCAGATGATTACTGAAAAATTCTGGTCAAAAGACCGCTTTCCGCTTGTTTATGAAAATAACGAACCCAAAGCAGTCATTATAGACATGAAAACTTTTGAAAAGATAGACCTGATTTTAAACAATCTGATGAATCGGGAAACAGAATCAGAGGACAGGCTTCTCTCAGCCTCCGGTCTGCTGGAAAAACTGATGAAAGAAGCCGGAAAGTCTTCAGCGTCAGAGGATTGGAGAGCCGAACTTGATGAATTATAATGTGATATTCGGCAGGTCTTTTAAACGTAGCGTCAAAAAACTTGAAAAGCGTTTTCCTTCTGTCAAAAAAGATGTCAAAACTGCTGTTGAAGTTCTTTTGGAAAACCCGGAACTCGGCATTCTGATTCCTGACAGTTTGGGCGTCAGAAAATTACGGCTCAGAAACTCAGATATGAAAAGAGGAAAAAGCGGCGCCTACCGACTGCTGTATCTGTTTGATCAGACATCAGAAAGCATTTATTTTTTACTTCTTTATGCCAAATCCGACCGGGAAAATATCACACAGCACGAAATTCAGGAACTTTTAGATCAACTATCTGAAAATGAATAGTAATCAGCTAAAAAATATCTGCAAGGATTGTGTGTAAGCAGGGATTTCGGGAAAAATGTCCGAACCCTGATTCGCCTGATGAAAGGATTTAAGGATTTGTGTTCAGCCCTTTGAGGCTCGGCGGACCTGCCTGGGCAGGTGAGACAGAAATCATGCAAATCCTTTAATCCTGAAAATCAGGGTTCGGACAGTGTGCGGGAGCGTATCTGCAAGGATTTCTTTGTTCTATAAGGAGTTATGAGGATAGCCCGGCAATTCATTGCCGGGAATTTCCCCGAACACTGGAAAGAATGGCTCATCTCTACAATATCTCACCGGGCGAGGTTTATGAAAAGCTTATTAAGAATCGTGACAGAATGCGTTGACAGATTTTCCGCCCGGTTGGGCATAAACAGACTCGCGGCGATTATCGGAGGGGAAGCCGTGAGGTTCTGAAAAAGAAAGAGCCGTTAAAGCCGCAAGCGTGATAAGACCGGACAGAAATTTATCTCTGAATTTCATATCCGAACAGGCAGGCGCATCAAAAAAATGTTGCTTATTTGCAGCGCATAGCATATAAAAACCGGACACAGATAAAAAAAAATCAGAACAAGGAGGGAAAGTATGAAAAAAGCAATTCGGTTCGCTTCTGCATTTCTGATATTGCCTTTTCTGTTCGGATGCTACACCCAGACGCCCAAACCCACGGGCTATCCCTACAGCGTCCAGCACAAAATGCAGTCTGCCTATCATTGGAAAGTTTTGGCGGAGGACGTGGCAAATCAGATCAGAGAGACGATGAAAACAGGCGGATACCTGAATTATCCTCTGTATGTTCAGCCAGCCTGCAACGCGCCCAGATGGAACTGCGATCCGCACCGGGAAACCCCTTTCGGAGAAGGTTTTTATGATCTTCTGACAACGGAACTGCTGAAAACCGGCATGAAAGTCTCTGCCGAAGAAAGCGGCTCGTTTGTGGTGAACACCAAAGTGCAGGTTTTGTACCATGAGGACGGCCGCCGGACCCGCCCCGCCCCGCCCGGTTATATCACCGCAGGCAGTGCATTGGCAGCTTTCTGGGGATGGGTCATCCGCGATGCCCGGGATTACGGAAGCGCGTCCGGCGAGGCGCTTGCTGTCGGCGGCGCTGCTGTTACCGGCGCAGCCTTGTATGACTGGGTTTCAGGCATGTTTGAAACGCTGCCCCATACCGAAGTTCTCATTACCACCTCCATCAAAGATTATAATAAATATGTGATGCGGAAAACAGATATTTATTATATCAATGATCTGGATTACTGGCATTATCAGAATCCGCCGCCCGTGCAGACCATTGACGTCAGAGGATCATGAGTAATATATGGGCGGCGGACGGCGGTCGGAGTTACGCCCCGGTCTGCTCCTGCTTCTCGTTCCCACGCTCCGCGTGGGAATGCAGATCAGACGCTCCGCGTCCGGTTTCAAAATATTCGGAATGTTTCCCAAAATTTTTTTTGATTCGAGAAGATTATGATAAAAAAAATTTGTATTACAGTCTGTTGCGCCATGCTGTTAAGCCTGTGGGCTTGCAGGGATGCCAATCTGATCAAAACCAGTTACGAGGCTGCCGACGAACTGATTGCTCAGGCAAAGCCTCCGCTGATTCCTCAACAATCCATATTGGTTGCGAGTTTTGTCAATATTGACAATCTGGAAGAGTCCTCGACTTTCGGGAGAACCATTGCGGAATATCTCGGCTCCCGTCTCACGCAGCACGGCTACAAAGTAGTTGAAATGAAACTGAGAAGGTCTATTTTTATGAAAAAAGACGCGGGCGAGTTTATTCTGTCCAGAGACCTTCAGGAAATCAGCACGCGTCACAATGCTCAGGCAATCATTGCCGGGACCTATGCTGTCGGGAAAAACGTGGTTTATGTTTCTGCGAGAATTGTCCAACTGTCGGACAGCACGATTCTGTCATCCCACGGATACAAGCTGTCGCTGGGCAGAGACACCAAAACCATGCTCGGTATGTACCAGTAACTCATCTTACACACTCGTTACGAGGCTCTGCCTCGTAACGCACAGGATATGAGGTTCTGTCTCGTTCCGGCTGAAAAAAGCCGCCGGCTGCGGCAGAGCCGCGCTGCCCTGCATTACGAGGCAGAGCCTCGTAACGAGGTTTCTGCGTAAGGTGAGTCAGTAACGGTGGGCTACGGAGTATATTGTCATTTCGGGCTGTTCCCGGAAATTTTCCCTTGCCGGCGGATAGCTTTCATGCCCACCCTACGGAGTATATTGTCATTTCGGGGAAGCCTCTCTGTCATTTCGAGCGCAGCGAGAAATCTGAGATTCCTCACTTCGTTTGGAATGACATGAAATAACGATTTCTCCTCACTGCGTTCGTCGAAATGACAGGCAGGGGAAAATATTGTTGACATGCCGATGTTGCTATTTATCTTAACCTTTACTTTTGACATTTACAGATGCTGTAAAAATGAAAACAGACCGGATCAAAACGTCTCCGTCAAAAAATATGAATACTATATCTAATAAATTCAAGTTACTATTTTGTCTGATCCTTTGCATGGTTCTTTTCTTCGGAGCAATGCCGCCGCTATATGCTGAAGTATCTCAACCGGTTGATCCGTTTGAAATAAAAGATGATTTCTTTAAAAGCGGTACGGAACAGCCCCAACAGGATTCTCAGAATACGGAAGATAAACAGGACGCTGAACAGCCCCCGGATGCGCCGAAGCCGAAAGCCGAAGACAGCAAGCCCAAGCCTTTTAAAATAACTGCCCGTCCTGTTTATGAAAAAGTTGCGCCGGGGCAGAGTTTTATCGTTGAGGTCGTTTTCGATATTGCGCCCGGACATCAGTTGTATGCAAAAGAAACGTCTGTAACCGCATTGCCTTCGCAGGGGCTTCGTTTCGGCGCGGCAAAAGCTGTCACGCCCGCGATTGAAAAGCTTGATTCTTATAAAGAAACCATCTCTGTTTACAAGAAAAAGGCAATATTTGAAGTTCCGGTCACGGTGGAAGAATCCGCTGAATTGGGCCCCAAAAGCGTATTGCTGGCGATTTCATATCTGGGCTGCACGGAAACGGTCTGTTTTCTGCCGGAAAAGGCGCATGTGGATCTGTCTGTTACGGTTGTACCGGAAGCCGAAGCCATCGCTTCCCAAACGCCTCGCCCCTCCGCATCGGACATGACATCAGTTGAAGAAAATCCCTTTCGCAAAATGGCGGAGCGATTCGGTCCTTTGGGCGTGCTGATTGCCGCGTTTATATGGGGTTTTCTCGCAAGCCTCACGCCCTGCGTGTATCCCATGATTCCCGTAACCGTGAGCATCATCGGCGCGGGCAGCGCGGGCAGCACATCCCGGGGATTTCTCTTGTCCGTGTTCTATGTGCTGGGCATGTCGCTGACCTATGCGGTTTTCGGCGTTGTTGCCGCGTGGTCCGGCAGTCTCTTCGGAGAATACACCAATCACCCTGCCATCCGCATTGTGGTTTCTCTCGTGTTCGTCATTTTAGCCTTGGGCATGTTCGATCTTTTTTATATTCAGATGCCTTCATCGCTTTCATCCAAACTCAGCGGGCGAAAAGGCATCGGCATTGTCGGCGTGTTTCTGACCGGCGCTGCCGCCGGCGCGCTGGTGGGTCCCTGCGTGGGGCCCATGCTCGTGGCAATGCTGGTCTATATCGCCGCGCTCGGCAGCAAGGTTCTGGGCTTTCTCATCATGTGGAATTTTGCCCTGGGCATGGGAATGCTCTTTCTCGTGATCGGCACCTTTTCCGGCGTGGCGGCTTCTTTGCCCAAATCCGGCGCGTGGATGGAAAATCTCAAGCGCATCTTCGGCGTGCTGATGCTTGCCGCGGCATTGTATTATATTGAACCGCTCTTGCCGGGCAACGTGTTTATGCTGATAACCGGCATATTTCTCATCGGCATCGGCGTGTTTGCCGGCGCGTTTGACGCGCTGCGCCTCGAATCAACGGGCAAAGACCGGCTCTGGAAAGCCGCAGGCATTGTATTTCTTGTGCTGGGCATCTGTTATGTGGCGAAATTTGCCGTCGAAGATGAAGGCGATGAGATTCGTCAGAACATTCCTGAAATCGGCATTCAGTGGATGACAGATGAAGCCGCCGCGCTGGCAAGAGCCGGTGAAGAAAAAAAGCCTGTTATGATGGATTTTTCCGCTGAATGGTGCGCCGCGTGCAAGAAATTGGAGCGGGAAACTTTTACGGATCCGGCTGTTATCGCGGCATCAGGCAGATTTGTCTGCGTCAGAATTGACTGCACCAATACGGCGGATCCGAGGGCCAGAGATATGCAGAAAAAATACAATATCATAGGGCTTCCGACAATTCTCTTTCTCAATTCGGAGGGTCAGACCGTGCAGAATCAGACCGTCACAGAATTTGTAAAACCGGCGGTACTTCTGGAGCGGATGAACAACATAATAAGTTAGGGCGGGCCCCAATGCCATTAAGTTAAGAGAAAAATATAGCGGACAACATCACCGAAATGTAGGTTGGGGTGAGCCTGCGAACCCCAACACCTGCCGGATGATGTCGGGGTTCGCAGGCTCACCCCGACCTACAAAATTGTTAACTTAACGGCATTGACGTAACCCCGCCCCTATCCTTTAACGACATTGACGCAGAGCGCGTGGGAACAAAAAACATGCGGCAAGATGGGTTTGGCGTAAAAAAAGCGTTGCTTTTTTTAATAAGATTTATTAATAGAGGTCGTTAATAAAAAAGTAAAGCGGGTTTTGATCTCGTTCCCACGCTCCGCGTGGGAATGCAGCCCGGACGCTCCGCGTCCGACCCCGGAACGGACGGGGACGTTCCCACGCGGAGCGTGGGAACGAGAAAAAACGAGAATCGGAACTGCTTAATTCCTGTAAAGATTCATTAAAAACATTTCAAAAAGGAAAAATAAGAAATGAAGTCAAAATACAGAATAGCGGCGGCATGTTTTCTTGCATGTTTATTGCTATGGATACCGAACAGTTGCACTTCTTCGGACCAAAAGAGTTCTTCAACGCCCGTTAAATGGTATTCCTACAAAGAAGGTTTGACAGCCGGAAAAAAAGAGAAAAAAAACATACTGATCAATTTTTACGCGGACTGGTGCGGTTATTGCAAAAAAATGGACAATGAAACCTTTAAAGACGCGCCGGTGGTCAATTATCTGAATGAAAATTTTATTGCCATAAAAGTGAACAGCGATAAAGAACAGCAGGTTGCAAGAGATTTTTATGTTCAGGGACTTCCCACAATATGGTTTATTTCCAATGAAGAAGAAAGGCTTACCAGCCTGCCGGGCTATGTTCCTGCGGACAGGCTGCTGCCGCTGCTCAAATTCATTCACACGGAAAGCTACAAAAAAATGAAATTCAGCGAATTTCTGAACACGAAAATGTAGGGGTAAGCCCCCGTGCTTACCCTGTCTTTTGTCGTTTTTCATTTCGACGAACATTTTGCGGTCTGTCATTTCGACGAACATTTTGCGGTCTGTCATTTCGACGAACATTTTGCGGTCTGTCATTTCGACGAACATTTTGCGGTCTGT
>DZCT01000693.1 GCA_022736535.1 Desulfatirhabdium butyrativorans
GTCGGGGTTCGCAGGCTCACCCCGACCTACGAAATTGTTAACTTAACGGCATTGGCGCAGACACCCCCCTGCCCCCCTCAAGGGGGGATGCCGGCGGGTACGGCGCTCTTAACTTAACGGCATTGCCGCCGCCTCGCTTGAAATGCAAACAGCCAATATCATAAGGGCATCACGGGGGGTGATGCCCTTATGATATTGGCTGTTAAGGAAGAAAAAAAGATGAAAAAATTATTAGGCTGAAAATAGATAATGCAAGTTCCCTGCCAAAGCCTGCCGTCCGCTCTGAAAAAAAATGCAGTTTTATCTTTTTGGCAAATAAATTCATAAATTTATTTTTATCCGACGTTGCGCTGAAAAGCCGTCGGCAAAGCGGCTTTTTTCCGCGTCCGAGTTCAAAATTGTGAACCCGATTTCGGGCATAATAATATAACTATCTGTTTTTAAAAATATTATTTCTTATTTCTCCCTGTTCAGATTTTTGAACCGGCTGAATCGGCATTGTTTTAATAAAAAAAATAAGATTCTGTTTTTATTATTATAAAATAGCAGTTCAGGTTTTTGAACCCGCGTCTAATTTGTATTTTCTGATCTTCTGATGCAGCCCGCTTTTGCCGATTCCCAGCAGTTCTGCCGCGTGCGCCTGCACATTGCCGGTAATTTCCAATGCACGCTGAATCATCTTTTTTTCAATCATCATCAGGGTTTCATTCAAATCCGCATTTGCCGGAATCCCCTCAAGATGCAGCATGGAATAGGCATTGTTTTTAAAATCTTTGGGCAGATCGGACACCGTGATCACTCCCCCCGGGCACAGAATCGAGGCGCGCTCGATGACATTTTCAAGTTCACGGATATTGCCGGGCCATTCATAATCGTAAAACAGCCGCTCCACAGCCGGATCAATCCCTTTTATCGGAATGTCGGATTTGCGCTCGTCGGCATATTTTCTGATAAAATGAATCAGCAGGGGACGAATATCCTCGGTGCGCCGGCGCAGGGGCGGCAGCACAACGGGCAGCACGTTCAGCCGGTAAAAAAGGTCTTCCCTGAAATTTCCCTTGAGAACTTCTGTTTTCAGGGTTTTGTTGGTCGCGGCAATGATGCGGATGTCAACGGAAACGCTTTTGATGCCCCCCACCCTTTCAAAGCTTTTTTCCTGAAGCACCCGCAACAGCTTCACCTGCAAATTCGGAGAAAGTTCGCCGATTTCATCGAGAAACAGCGTTCCCCGGTCCGCGAGTTCAAAACGTCCTTTTTTCATGGCGCCCGCGCCGGTAAACGCGCCTTTTTCGTGTCCGAAGAGTTCGCTTTCCAGCAATGTTTCCGCAAATGCCGAGCAGTTGACCGCGACAAAAGCCTGATCCCGGCGGGGGCTGTTGAAATGAATCGCCTTTGCGACCAATTCTTTCCCGGTGCCGCTTTCGCCCTCGATTAAAACTGTTGCATTGCTGGGAGCGATTTTTCGGATAATATCAAAAACATCCTGCATGACTTTGCTTTTGCCGATGATATTTCCGAAACTGTATCGGAATTCGACATCATGGCGCAGGCGGCGGTTCTCTTTCACAACCTGATAAACCGTGACCGCTTTTTTCACATA
>DZCT01000259.1:0-2794 GCA_022736535.1 Desulfatirhabdium butyrativorans
CTCCCGTGCGGCGGGGACAATCTGTCTTAACCCGGGCCGCCCTACCGAATTATATTTTTTTGAGAGCGAATTCATATTAGGCACAGCATATCTCCGGAAGCCTTCTTCTCCTTTACATCTTTACATCGCTGACATTTTTTCAATAATTATAGCTCCTTCTTTCAACTTCTGTTTCCAAAAGACTTTCCAAAGATTTTCATCATCCGGATCAATAATGTCATCAAATGCGCCGCGCCCCGTAGCATAGTCCATATAATCCCTTATAGATTCACTGAGCGAAGCGAGGACATCTGCTTCGTTTTCGGTGTGAGCGGAGAGCGGAGATCAGCACTGTAACGCATAATCTATAAATATCTATTGCAATAATATAAATAATCTGTTATACAGATGACGATTTTTCAAGCCGCAAAGGAAACAACGTATCGTGATGTAATTTTTTTCCCGCAGAGTCCGCAGAGATTTTTAAAATGCTGTGATCCCTGTGGGAGAATTTTTTTCCCACAGAGTCCACAGAGCGGGAAAAAAACCGCAGAGATCACAGAGGGTTTCAAAACGCTGTGATCTCTGTGTATTCTCTGTGATCTCTGTGGGAAAAAAACTTGCACACGGCGTGATAAAGGGAAATTCATTATGTCAAATTTCGGAGCAATGTTTCTTCTGTCTTATGTCCTCGGCATATACGGGACATTTTTCAAAGACATTACCTGGGGAATTTGCCTGTATTTAATGCAATATTGGCTGAATCCGCAGAGCCGATGGTGGTACGGGGCGCTGCCCGATGTCAGATGGTCTTTCACGATTTCGCTCTGCATTCTGATATCATATATTATGAAAATGGGAAAGTATTCAAAAAACTCTCTTTCCAATGTCCCTCAGACCAAGTGGCTTGCAATGAATCTGATGATGATCATCATCATAAACAGTTATGCGGTATGGCCGCAGATGCACTCAAAATTTTTAGATGGTCACTGCAAATTATTACTTTTCATTTTTCTGACCTATAAAACCGTTGACACCCCTGCAAAATTTGACGCGATGATGTGGGCATGTATGGCAGGGGCTTATTATGTGGGGTATGAGACCAAAAAACAGGGCAGAAACGAGCAGGGCAGGGTGGAAGGCACGGGACCGGCGGATGCCGGAGGAGACGGAAATAACGCTTCGGCATCGCTGGTCTCCGTTGTTCCCATGTTGCTATATTTTGTTATAAGAAGTCAGCTTGAAAAACACAAACTCTGGAAACGCTTTGTCCTATTCATATTTCTTGCCTATACCGGAAATGCCATTGTACTTATCAACAGCAGGGGCGCTTTCATCGGGCTGGTATTGTGCTGCGCCTACATGGGATTTTTTGTGTTTTTCAACAGAAAAGTGACGATGAAGCAGCGGTGTCAGTTGGTAGGATTAGTTGTACTCGGTCTGTGTGCATTTCTGGCGCTGGCAGACGACACTTTCTGGGAGAGAATGAACAGTATCGGGGGAGAAGGAGGAGAAGAAGGAGAAGGCGATTCCGGCGGAGGCGGTCGGAAAGTGTTCTGGCGGATCGCGGCGACCGAAGTGTTAAGGGATTATCCCTGGGGTGTGGGGGGCTGGGGATTTGCCTATCTGAGTCCCCACTATGTGCCGCTGGAATATATGCCCCGCAATGCCAGCATGAGAGCAGAGCATTCGCTTTATTTTCAATGTCTCGTTGAAAGAGGTTATATCGGCTCTGTTATCTGGTTTTCTCTGATTATATCAAATTTTATATTTATGAGAAAAATCAAAAAATACCTTCTGAGAAAAGGGGAATTTTCCGCATATTTTCAGGCATTGGCAGTTGAATCCGGTTTTGTGGGTTTTCTTATAGCAGCCGCTTTTCTGAATCGCCTGAACTGTGAAATTTTGTACTGGCAGCCCATGTTTATCGCCTGTTTCGGCAATATCTATCTGATACAGGGACATTCAAAAAAGCTGATAAAAAAGAAGTAAAAGGGTTCTCGCAAAGATGCAAAGAGCGCAAAAGATTCCTCGCTTCGCTCGGAATGACAATGGTGAGATTTTCTTACTCCGCTAACATGATAACCATAAGTTTTATTTAAGGAAAATGTCTTATGAAGATACTGAAATCTCTCATTCACAGATTCGGGAAACGATACATTCAGGAAATCTGCAAAAGAGAATATGAAGAACAGGAATTCAGGCGGATGAATGAACGTCCGATTGAGTTTCGCTTTGTTTTTGACCAGCTTTCAAAGACATGCCCCAAAAAAGTTTTAGATGTGGGAACCGGCACAACAGCTCTGCCGAGCCTGATAAAAAACTGCGGGATGACCGTAACGGCGACTGACAATGTGTCGGATTACTGGCCCGCGGGAATGCAGAACAGGCATTTCCATGTCATCAACGACAACATCACCGCAACCCGCCTGAAAGAAAAATTTGATTTTATCAGTTGCGTCAGTGTGCTGGAACATATTGAAAAACATGATGAAGCTGTCAGAAATATGTTTTCGCTTTTAAACCCGGGCGGCTCTCTGGCAATGACTTTTCCTTATAATGAAAATAAATATGTTCCGAATGTTTACAAGCTTCCCGAAGCCGGATACGGAAAAGATGAGCCTTATATCTGTCAGGTTTTTTCACGCAGCGAGGTGGAAAACTGGCTGAAAATCACAAAGGGAAAGCTGATTGTGCAGGAATACTGGCAGTTTTTTTCAGGCGAATTATGGACGTTCGGGGAAACAGTGCTGCCGCCCCGACAGGCGGAAAAAAATGAAAAACATCAACTGTCCTGCCTGCTGCTTCAAAAATC
>DZCT01000259.1:2894-7260 GCA_022736535.1 Desulfatirhabdium butyrativorans
TAATTGTTTCAGATGCTCTTCAATATTGTCCTCTGTAACCGACACGCCGAAATCTTCAGGAACATTGACAGCCGCGTCATTAAAGACCCGCGCCAGAATATATTTTACGACCGTTATTCTGTAATGGCTTGATTCATAATAATTTCTGTCATCTGTCGTGACGGAATTATAGCCGCTGAAATCCCAGAACGGCGATATGTCGGACAACTCCCGCATGAATGCCAGACAGTCTTCTGTGTCAAAACTGTTCATCATCTGATGATGATGCGGCGTGATGAGCAGCAGCAGGCTGACATGATGAAGATCGCAGAGCCGCTGTATCTCCCGTAAATCTTCAATCATTTCTTTCAGTTTTGTTCCCCTTGCCTGTTTTTCCGCTCTGTGAAATGTCGGCTCATTTTCAATATACTTTTTATGATCCTGAGCAATCAGCTTTTCTTCATGCCGGTAATGCCGCTCCCCGCTTTCTTCCACAAGGATTTTAAGATTATCTGTCGGCTCAATCCCAAAAGCATATTTCAATTTTTTGGAAAGCATTGCGGAGCCGGGGTTCAGATACGGAAGATAAAATGATACAATATTTTTTCCGCTGACCCGATAATGCAGTTCGGTTTCCAGCGTTCTGCCGTCGGGACCGGTGTATCTCACCATATCATCCAGACTGATCTGCATAACAATATGTTTTGCTTTGTAATTTTCGATAATATATTTCACATGCCTGAGATTGTCATAGCCTGTCGCGCCGCTGACAAACAGATTGTAAAACTTGGAGTCCGGTATATATTTTTCAATCCATTCGGGACGGATGGCGGCGATTCTCGAACCGCCGATAAGATATGAATTGTATTTGTAAAAATTTTTTTCCAAATATTTTATCTTATGAAATCTCTGGTTGGTCAGCATGGATATTTTGGGGGTATCAAACAATATATCTCCGAATACGCCGAAAGGATCAACGAAAACGCTGATGGATGAGTATATCGCCAGCGTAATGAGGACAACTCCCCACGCCCATGCCTTATAAGGATTCATTTTATTTCTCATGCCTTGTATTCTTTCAACGGTCATTATCTCCGACTTTCCGTAGGGTGGGCAGCTTGCTGCCCACCTACAAGCTGTCTTCAGAATTGAAAATACAGAAAATCTCCCACATCGCTCATGTTCATCATTGAAGATACCAACAATATGACAGAAAAAAAAGCAAATTTCAAATCAGGCTTGAATTTTTCCTTGATTTCAAAGCTGTTGGGCATAAAAAAAACAATGAAAGAAGCGACTATCAGATAAACTGTCTGCTCAGGACTTGCATAAGTGAGATCAGAAAATTTTAAGTTGTTGAAATCGAAAAGTGTTTTTACAACATGAAGGGCTTCGCCGAAGCTGAATGAAACAAACAGGATTCTGACAAGGATGACCCCGGCAAAAGTTAAAGCCCATGCGAGAAGAAACGGCAGTTCCTTATTCGCTCTCCGCATGATGTGGGCAAATATGACGAAAATCCCGTTTAAAATCCCCCAGACCACAAAGGTCCAGCCTGCGCCGTGCCAGAATCCCGAAACCAGAAAAGTCATAAATATGGCAAAATAAAAGCGTTTGCTGCTGTCTCCTTTTTGAAAAATATTCCTGAAAATATAATCTCCGAGAAAGCGTGAAAGCGTGATATGCCATTTTCTCCAATAATCGGCAAAATTTCTGGCTTTGTAAGGAGAAGAAAAATTTATCGGAATCTGAATGTTGAACATCAGCCCCAGACCGATAGCCATGTCCGCATAGCCTGCAAGATCAAAATAATATGAAATCGTGTAACTTACGGATGCAAACCATGAATCGAGCATCGTCAACTGCCAGACGTCGGAAAAAGCAGGTTCGGACCAGTTCGTCAGCGGGTCTGCCAGCAATATTTTTTTTGCACATCCCATGGAAAATATAAATATGCCTGCCGCAATATTTTCATAATTCAGCTTTGCAGTTTCCGGATTTTCAAACTGCGGAACAACATGCTTATGATGGATAATAGGTCCCACAATCAGTTGGGGAAAAAAAGTGATGAACAGCAGGTAATTCAGAAAACTGTATTCTTCTGTCTCTCCTCTGTAAGAATCTACAAGATATGCAATGAGTTGAAACGTAAAGAAAGAAATGCCTATCGGCAGCGGAATATGAAGCAGCGGAATCGCCTTTCCTGTGAAAAAATTGATATTGGATATAAAAAAATCCATATATTTGTAATAGCCCAGCAGTCCGATATTGCCTGCCAAACCGACAGCAAATACCGTTTTCAGAATAAGCTTTGATTTTTCTTTGTGTTTAATCAGCAGCGTACCGATGATATAGTTGAAAATGATGCTTCCGATAAAAACCGGCAGGAAGTAATCGCTGCCGTACCAGTAGAAAAATAAGGAACAGAGAACCAGCCACCATTTTGCCAAGTTTGTCAGCTTAAATCCGTTCAGGATAAAATATACTGTAAAAACCGTCGGCAAAAATTTGAATAAAAAGCTGTAAGATGAGAATATCATAAAAAATTCCTTTTTATGCTGTTCGGCGCTGTGTTTTTCTTTCTTTACAAATGCTGATTTGTTTCATAATATAACAGAAAAGGTCAATGGGGTAAAAACAGTATTTAAGAGGTAGGAATTTCCTACCTCTCTCTGATTTTTCCTGTATAATCAGGCGCAATATATATAAGAAAACGCTGAGTGTCAATATAGCCGCAGAAAAATAATTCGACACTATTCCCTGTGGGAAGGCAGGGAGGGCAGGGGTTTAAGTTAAGCTTTCCGGAGTGCGTCATCTTATAAAAGCGGAGCGACCGAATTTTATAAAATGGGTTAGCACCTGCGAAAATTTCATTTCCGCACTCCGGACATTGAGGGGTTAAGCAGCCTTAAAGGAGGCATATTGAGCAATCACTCAGTACAGAATGATGATTTGAAACATCAGGTAATCAGTTCCATCGCATGGCTCGGCGGAATGAAATATATAGGACAGATGATTTCCTGGGCAATAACTATTTTAGTGATCCGAATCTTAGACCCCGGCGACTACGGACTGATGGCAATGGCTTCCCTATGCACCAATTTTCTGGTGATGGTCAGCGAATTAGGACTCGGCGCGGCGATTGTCCAGAAGAAAGAACTCTCTCAGGAACAGCTCTCGCAAATCTTCGGATTCATACTGATCTCCCATACTTTTCTGTTTCTGATTTTATTTTTCGGCGCTCGCCTCATCGCAGATTTTTTTTCAGAACCCCGTCTTATCAGCATGTTGCAGGTATTGAGCGTCAATTTTCTCTTTCTCGCACTGTATATTATTCCTCATTCGGTGCTGATACGGAACATGGATTTCAAACGGAAATCGCTGGTGGAACTGATTGCCACCGTTCTCTCCTCGTTTGCGGCGCTGGCGATGGCATTGTACGGATACGGCGTCTGGTCTCTTGTGGGCGCATCAACCGTCATCCATATCAGCCAGTTGATCGGATACTGTATGCTGGTGCGCAATTTTATTTTCCCGAGTTTCAACGTAAAAGGCATTCGGGATTTTATCTCTTTCGGGGCTTATTCGCTGACAGCCCGCGTGCTGTGGTATTTTTATTCCAAGTGCGATGTGGCGGTCGGGGGCAGACTGATGGGAAAAGAACTGCTCGGCATTTATTCTGTCACATTGGAATTATCCCAGATTCCTTTGGACAAATTCATGCCGGTTATCAATCAGGTGGCGTTTCCGGCTTATTCCCGCATTCAGTCGGATTTGGAGTTGGTCGGGGCTCATTTTCTGAAAGCATCCCGTATCGGCAGCATGATTCTGTTTCCGATGTTCTGGGGTTTACTGGGAGTCGCGCCTGAATTTTTCAGGCTGCTGCTGGGAGACAAATGGTCGGATGTTATTTTTCCCATGCAGATCATGTGCCTGATTACGCCGCTCAAAGCTTTGGGAACGCTGGTTTCGCCCATGCTCCACGGCATCGGACGGGTGGATGTGAATCTGTGGTATGTGGTGATTGCCTCCGTGCTGATGCCTCTGTTTTTCATCACCGGGGCATATTATTACGGCATCAACGGACTTTGCCTTGCATGGCTGTTCGGATACACATTTGTTTTCCTTGTCACCATGAAACTTTCGCTGAAACTGCTGAACCTGTCCCTTATGAAATTTTTATCCGATATGTTCTTTCCTTTTTTTGCAAGCTGTGTTATGCTGACGGTTATATATGGGGTTAAGTATTTGATACCTTCATTTTTTCCTTTGGCATTGACGACTTGTATTTTGATTGCCATCGGCGTGATTGCATATACCGGCTTTGTATTTTTTGTGAAAAGATCGGCTTTTGATGAACTGTGGTCTCTGATTCCCGGACATGGAA
>DZCT01000260.1:0-2865 GCA_022736535.1 Desulfatirhabdium butyrativorans
TCGGAACAGATACCTTTGAATACACCATCACAGACGGCAACGGCGGCTATGATACCGCAATTGTCACAGTTACGGTTACAGAGCCGATAACGGACGCCGGCACGGTTTCAGGCAGAGTGTTTGACGATGCTGACAAAGACGGGAACCGGGACGCTGGCGAAGCGGGTCTGGAAGGCGTCCGGGTGGTTCTGACAGACAATAAGGGCAATCAGAGAGAAGTCTTCACATCTGCGGACGGCACTTATCTTTTCAACGATGTCGAACCCGGCGTTTATACCGTGACGGAAACGGATCCGGAAGGATTTAGCAGCAGCACGCCGAACAGCGTAAATCTCAATGTCAATCGCGGACAGGCTGCCGTAGCGGATTTCGGGGATTATGCTGAAAAAACTGATGAGGCAAAAGGCAGCATCTCCGGCACAGTCTTTGACGACCCCAATGCCAACGGCATTCAGGACGCCGGCGAAAAACCATTGTCCGGCGTAAGGGTTTATGCGGATCAGAACAACAACGGAAAATTCGATGCAGATGAGCCTTTTGCTGTAACAGACGCGGAGGGCAAGTATCTTATGACAGGGCTTGAAGCGGGCGATTACAGGCTTCGAGCCGACAGCAACACCGTCCCGGAAGGTTTCCGCGCCAGCGGGACCGAAATGCTGAATGTCTCGCTTTCTGAGGGACAGAACTATATCGCGGATGCGGATTTCGGTTATACCAAGATCACATCCGCTATCATCGGCTATGTCTGGAATGATGCGGACGGAGACGGCATTCAGGGAGTTGATGAATCTCCCTTCGGCAAGGTAAAGGTCATGCTGAGGAATGCGGATACAGATGAAATCATTGCCTCTGCTGTTGCTGACACTGCCGGTTTCTATGAATTTGACGGTCTTGTTCCGGGCAATTATCTCGTGGAATTTGAAAAACCCGCGGGCTACAGTTTTACTTCAGCAAATCAGGGAGACAATGACGAGAGAGACAGCGATGCGGATCCGGAAACCGGCAGAACCGGCATGATAAGGCTTTCGGCGGATACACCTGAAGTCAAGGCGGATGCCGGTATCCGTGCGGTCGCGCCGGATATTACAAACACCAAAACCTTTGTGAGAGATGTAAACGGTGAAGACCTCAACCCCGGCGATGTGATTTGGTATTCTACGGTTATCTATAACTCAGGAAACGGACCCGCGGAAAATGTCGTTTTTACAGATACGCCGGGTGCTTATGTCTCACTCGTGACCAGCGTGGCGAATGCGGTCACAACCACGCAGGGAACGATTGTAAGCGGCGCCTATGCCGGAGATACGGGCATTCGCATTGAAATCGGCACGATTCAGCCCGGAGAAAGTGTTATTGTCTCCTATTTGGTTCAGGTGAATCGTGATGCGCCCCAAGGTGTATGGATTGCGGATCAGGGACTTGTTACCGGCGACAATTTTGCCGCAGAACCGACAGACTTCTTTGAAAGCGATGCCATCAATGATCCGGCGGTTATCGGAACGGTGACACATACCGAAGAAGATGTTGCGGGACCCGATGTGAATATCCAAGCCATCAAAGCCGCGTCCGATGTGAACGGCGACACGCTCAAGCCCGGTGAAACCGTGAAGTACAGCATCACCGTGACAAACGACGGGCCCGACGTAGCGACAAATCTGACTTACACGGACAGCGTGCCGATTTATACGCAGTTGATTCCCGGTAGTCTCACGACAACAAAAGGCACGGTCAGCGAGGGAGACATGCTGAATGTCTTTATCGGCGATCTGGCGCCCGGCGAGACAATCATCATTGAATTTGAAGTCAGAGTGAAAGATGAAACGCCGCAGAATGCGCTGATTTCCAATCAGGGCATTGTCAGCGGCGAAGGCAATATCAGAGTGTTCACCGACGACCCGCTCACCACCGACGGCGGCGATTCGACAAAGCTCGTGGTGGCAGGTGTGCCGTATCTTGAAGTTTATAAAAGCGTGTCTGATCCCAACGGCGGTTCCGTCAATCCGGGAGATATTCTGGAATATACGGTTTTTATTATTAATACCGGCAACACGAATGCCAGCGATATTGTCTTTTACGACATGCCGAATGGATATATTGCCTTAGTTCCCGGCACGGTATCTGTTTTTAGCCGGGCAGGCAAAGGAAGTATTATGAAAGGCAACGGCGAACAGGATACGTCAGTAGAAATCGAGATCGGCGATGTCGCGCCGAAAGAAACCGTGAAAGTCGTCTTCCAAGTCCGACTTGACAAAGCCGCGCCCCAAGGCACTGCCGTTCCGAATCAGGGACGGATTGTCTCAAAGCAGATTCCGGTTGAGCCGAGCGATGATCCCGCAACTGAGACAATAGATGATCCGACAGTTGTTATCGTTGTGAATGATCCCTTTGTGGTGGATCCGCCGAGCGCGTATAAAAAAGCCACTGACGAGGGTTTGCAGGTCATCTACTGGGAAATGCTCTGGATCAACGACAAAAATACAGATGCGGTGCTGGTGCATCTGGAGGACACGCTTCCCTCGGAACTCAACTATGTGGAAGGCAGCATCGGCGCGGATTACGGCGAATACTGGTTTGACGCTGAGACAAACACAGTGATGTGGGAAGGGCATATTCCGGGCAACGGCGGAGAAGTGCATATCTGGTATCACACGCTCGTGCCGGATGATGTGGATCGGGTGGAAAATCAAGCCTGCGCCCAGTGGGACAAGAACGGCAACGGCGACTGGCGCGATGAAGCAGATGCCGGTATCGCAGAGGGCAGGGTCTGCACGGATGATCCCACGACAACGGAAAAAGATCCGACTTCATGGGAGAGAGAATCGCCGGACCGGCTGATGAAGCCGTTTTAGAAGACTGAAGGGTTCG
>DZCT01000260.1:2965-7254 GCA_022736535.1 Desulfatirhabdium butyrativorans
CGTTCAGTCTCAATGCGCTGAACGCCTTTGCCGCACCGGAGACCTCCGGCGGAAAGCTGAATGTGGGTTTTACCGTTGAAATGGCTTTGAAATCGCTGATATGCAACGAAGCCTGGCAATATACCGAAATGGGCGTTATGGTCTGGCCCCTGATTTATGACCAGTTATGGATACTGGGTCCCGCGCCGGAATACAAGGCATTGCCGCGCCTTGCGCTCAAGTGGGAAACAACAGATAACAAAACATGGACTTTTCATCTCACCAAAGACGCCAAATTCCATGACGGTATGCCGGTAACAGCAAAAGACGCCGCATTTACAATCGAATATCTGACCAAGGCAACGCCCTCATGGCTCATTCCCGATAAGGACTGCGAATCTGTTTCCGCTGTTGACGACTATACGCTCACCCTCACGCTGAAAAAAACACACGGCGGTCCCTATCCGCCGGTGTCATGGTTTCCCATACTCCCGAAACACATCTGGGAGCCGCACAAAGATGACATGCTCTCGTTTAAAAATGAAAAAGCCCTCGGTTCAGGACC
Organism: Desulfatirhabdium butyrativorans; assembly: GCA_022736535.1. Lineage (GTDB taxonomy): Bacteria > Desulfobacterota > Desulfobacteria > Desulfobacterales > JAIFKL01 > JAIFKL01. Next base: position 3,510 of record DZCT01000260.1, read on the forward strand.
TTTCAAACTCAAAGAATTCAAAGCCGAACAGTATGTCTGGTTTGAGGCAAACAAAGACTACTGGGGAGAAAAAGCACATATAGCTGAAATTGTTTTCAAATGTTACGGCAGTCAGGATGCGGTGAACATGGCATTGAAAAGCGGCGACATTGACATGATCGGATACAACGGCTGTGCAATTTCTGCGGTTGAGGAATACAGCTCTCTGAAAAACTTCAAACTCATTGTTTCCCCGGGCATTGAACTTGCTTGGATTACCTTCAATCTTCATAAAGAAACGCCGTTGCGGGATATAAATGTAAGAAAAGCCGTCATGCACGGCATAGACAAAGAAAAGATCAAGGCAATGATCTATCGGGGATATGCAAAGCCCGCGGACAGTTTCATCTATACGGAACTGCCCGGTCACAACCCGAATCTGCCTCAATATGAATACAATCCCAAACTCGCGGCAAAGCTTTTGGACGATGCCGGATATAAAGACACGGACAAAGACGGCATCCGCAATGATCCCAAGACCGGCGCAAATCTTACATTTGAATTTATGGCGCCCTCCGACTGGATGGACAAAGTGAAATGTGTTGCCCTGATGAAAGAACTGCTGAAAAATATCGGAATTGCTATTTCCATGAAGGTCACAGACCTTGACACTTTTTACGGATTTTTCTACGCGCCGAAAGAAGATCAATTCGATATGGCGCTGATGACGGAAGAGCCGGGACCCAACTCCGACTGGATATGGGAATTTTGCCGCAGTTACGATGCGGGCGGCGAAGGATGGAACGGCGCATATTACAACAATCCCGCGTTTGACTCGCTTTTGGACAAAATGCTTGCCGAGACCGACCTGAAAAAACGCAGTGAACATCAGTTTGAACTGCAAAAGATCATCGCACAGGATTTGCCTTACGGCATGCTCTTCCGAAGAGAAATTGTTGATCCGGTGAGAAGTGATAAATTTGAAGGATTTACCGCAACAATGGGCGGAGTTTCCACATGGATCAATCCCTGGACTTATTTCAACGCGCGTAAGAAGTGAAAAAATTGAGAAGTGAGAAATGCGCCTTACCCGAAAAATTATTGCGGCGATGCTCACTATTTTTGCCATTGCCTGTACGAATTTTGTGATTTTCCGCATCGCGCCCGGCGATCCCATACGCATGATGTTCAGAGACCCCCGGGTCAGCGCAGGGCAGATGCAGGCAATGCGGGAAAAATTCGGTTTAGACAAACCCTTGAGCGGTCAGTTTATTGCCTATCTCAAAGCCCTGTCACGCGGCGATCTGGGGCTGTCTTTCTCCCACAGAAGACCCGTAACGCAGATCATCGCGGAACGCATCCCGAAAACCCTCCTCTTAGTTTCTGTTTCACTCACTATCGCTGTCATCATCGGCGTCGCACTGGGCGCGTTTGCCGGATGGCACCGCGGCACCCGCACCGATTCTTTCATCCTCACGGTTTCTTTAACCCTCTATTCAATCCCCACCTTCGCGCTGGGAATCCTGCTGCTGCTTGTTTTTGCCTATCATCTTGCCCTGCTGCCCATGGGCGGCATGTTTACGCCCGCGTCCGGACTGACCGGCTTTGATTATGTGAAAGATGTCCTGCGGCATTTGATTCTCCCTGCATTTTCCATTATTCTGTGGTATGTCGGCGAATATGTGATCTTAACCCGGAACGCAATGTCAGATGTGATGAATCAGGACTATATCGTGACGGCAAGGGCAAAAGGCTTGAAAGAATTTCATATTCTCAAAAATCACGCGCTGCGGAACGCGCTGCTGCCGGTTGTGACTGTTACCGGCGTGAATCTGGGCTTTGCGGTCGCGGGCGTGATTGAGGTGGAAACCGTGTTTTCCTGGCCCGGCGCGGGCAGATTGGTTTATGATGCCGTGATGAAACGGGATTATCCGCTGTTGCAGGGCGTATTTCTGCTCTTTGCCGTTTCTGTGGTGCTGGCAAACCTTGCCATTGATCTGATCTATTCTTATATTGATCCGAGAATCAAAAGGAAGTGAGCGTTTTTTTTCGCCACGTTTTTTTACCACGAATGGACACGAATGTTTTACGAATAAAGCACGAATTTTTTGCCCCTTTCTTGTTCCCACGTTCAGCGTGGGAACGAGATTGTAATAAAGCACGAAATTTTATTATTTTATTTCGTGATAATTTCTTTTATTTCATACTGTTATATAAAATATATTCGTGTTCTTCGGTTCGTGAAACATTCGTGTCCATTCGTGGCGAAAAAAAGAACAATTTAAATAAGATAAGGAGAACGGCTTATGGATTTCAAGGAAGTCATCACTCAGCGGCGCGCTGTCAATTTTTTTGATACTGAAAAAGATGTTTCCGAATCTTTGCTGAGAGAAGCGATTGAATTGGCGGCAAAAACGCCCTCCGGTTTCAATCTTCAGCCCTGGAGTCTCATCATTCTGAAAGATAAAGAAGAAAAGATGAAACTTCAGAAATTAGCATGGAATCAGCCGAAAATCAGCGAAGCGCCGGCGACGCTTATCCTGCTGGCGGACCGACAGGGATGGAAAGCCGGACACCCTTTTGTCGAAAGAAATTTCAATGAAATGGTCAATGCCGGTGCAATGAAACCGGAACAGCATCAGTGGTTTGCCGACACCTGCGCCGCGCTTTACGGCTCAAGCGAAGACAAACAGCAGGCATTTGCCTGTAAAAATGCAGGATTTTTTGCCATGTCCCTGATGCTTGCGGCTAAAAGTCTGGGCTTGGATACGCATCCGATGGACGGATTCGATCACGAGGGCGTGCGGAAAGCCTTCCGTGTTCCCGAAAATTACTGGATACCGCTGCTGATGGCAGTGGGCTATTTCCGCAAAGGCGCGGAACTCTCTCCGCCCAAATGGCGGAAAAGCTTTGATGAGATTGTTGTAAAATTTTAATTGAAATATGCGGTCTGCGGTATTATGTTCCCTGTAAAAATATAATCGGAAATTGAAAATAGCGGAAAATAAAAGAAACCGAGTTTCTTAAATAAACTCGGTTTCCGAACCTATTTGAAAGGATGCGGATATGCCCCCAACTGTTCAGCTTTATTCATTAAGCACATGCAGCCACTGCAAAGCCACCAAAAAATTTCTGAGCGACTGCGTGGTGAGATATGAATTTACCGATGTTGATCTGCTTCAGGGAGAGGAAAGAAAAGCCATACTCGAAGAGGTCAAAAAATTTAATCCCAGATGCTCGTTTCCCACGGTTATTATCGGCGATAAAGTGATCGTGGGATATAAGGAAGAGGAGATAAAGGAGGCGCTGGGTTTGAAATGAAACCTGAAGAACTCTTTGAAATGCTGAAAAAGACGCAGGAACCCAAGGGATATTTTTTCAATAAGGACAAAGAAAGAGTTCTTGAACTGATGGAAGCCCTGCTGACCAACAAAGCGCGTTACGGTTATATGGCTTGTCCGTGCAGACTGGCATGGGGGGACCGGGAAAACGATAAAGACATTATCTGCCCCTGTGTTTACCGCGAGCCTGACATGAAAGAATTCGGCAGTTGCTACTGCAATCTTTATGTGTCAAAAGAATGGAATGAAGACAAAATAACTCACGCTTATGTTCCTGAGCGGCGGGAGTGAGAAGAATTGAGAATTGAGAATTGAGAATTGAGAAATTTGAGCGAAGCAAAATGTCATTTCGAGCGGAGCGAGAAATCTTAGATTCCTCACTGCGTTCGGAATGACAATTCCCCGTTCGGAATGACATTTCCCCA
>DZCT01000261.1 GCA_022736535.1 Desulfatirhabdium butyrativorans
CCAATCCTTCAATCCTGACAATCCTGTCTCTCCGCAAGTTTGTCAAACCATGCTTTGACTACCGCATGTACCAGCGAGGCAAGCGGAATGGCGAAAAACAGTCCCCATAATCCCCAGAGGCTGCCGAATACCAATATCGCAATAATAATGCCGACCGGATGCAGGTTGACCACGCCGGAAAGCAGCAGCGGCACCAGCAGGTTGCCGTCCAACGCCTGAATAATGCTCAAGGCAATCATCACATAGGCAAAATCCGAACCCCATCCCCACTGAAAATAGGCAACCAATGCCACCGGCAGAAACATCACCGTTGCGCCGATATAAGGCACAAGCACCGACAATCCCACAAAAAACGACAGCAGCATGGTGAAATCCAGTTTGAAAAACCTGAACGTAATGTATGTCACGCCCCACACAATCAGAATTTCCCATATCTTGCCCCGCACATAATTTCCGGTCTGCTGGTTCACTTCATGCCAGACCTGAGTTGCCAGCCGGCGCTCTTTTGGAAGAAAACTTTTTATCCATTCGATAATCATTGTCTTATCTTTGAGGAAAAAGAAAATCATCAGCGGCACAAGGATCGAGTAAACCAGAATGGTGATGATACTTTTTACAGAAGCCAAAGAAAAAGAAAAAAATCCCTGAACCAAGTTCGTCAATTTTGATTTTACCATACTGATAAGTTCCGAACTTAAAGAATTAACCATATCTTTCAATTCCTGATCGGAGATAAATCCGGGATAGCGTTCCGGCAGTTCCGTCAGAACTTTCTGTCCTTTTTCAATCATCGAAGGCAGTTTCTGCACCAGTTCGCCGATCTGCTCCGACAGGAGCGGCAGCAGCCCCACAATTGAGATGATGATACACGTCATAAAAATGATATAGACCAGCAGCACCGCCGCCATGCGGGGCACCCGACACTTCTGAAGCCAAGCCACCATTCCCTCAAGCAGATAGGCAATCACGATGCTGATAAACACCGGCGTGAGCATGTTTCCCATGATGAAGATGAGCGCAAATCCGAGAACCAGCAGAAAAGCCAGCGTCAGTACCTGGGGGTCCGTAAAACGACGATTGATCCAGTTGCGAAGCAGTTCGATCATAATTGTCTCCTTTGTATAGGCGGGTGCGAGGTGCGGGGGCTTTTCCCCTGACCTCTTACCTCTAACCCCTAACCTTCTATCCAATCGCTCTCGGCTTTTGTCCGGAGAGAAAAATCCGCCGCATCTCTTTGTAAACATTCTCCAAATCTCTGACAAACCTCGGCGTGTCAAACAGCGGCGATGTGAGACGATTTTTGTCCAATTTCTTTCGGACTGCGTTTAACTCATCCGAATGACTCGCCAGACGTACACAAAGCTGTTCATATTCCGTCAGAGTATGCGTAACGAGTTCAGGCAAGCCGACGGCGGTCAGGACGCTTGCGGCGACGCGGGACGCGTAATGTCCGCCCTGCAATGTCACCACCGGAACGCCCGCCCACAAGGCATCGCTTGTAGTCGTATGTCCGTTGTAAACTCTTGTATCCAAAATCAAATCCGCAAGCTTGATGCGGGCGAGATAATCCGCTTTTGTCGGCAATTTGTCTGCAAAGCATATTCTTTCCCCCGCGACGCCCCTGAGTTGCGCTTCATGTCTCACATTTTTCTCGCCGGTCTCGCTTTTTTTGGGCAGCCACAGAATGCTTTTCGGTATTTGTCGGAGAATTTTCATCCACGTATCAAACATAATCGGCTCGATTTTATAGCCGTGGTTAAATGAGCAAAAGACAAAACTGTCTTCTGAAAGCCCGAAATCCGAGCGTTTCCATTGTCTGTCCGAAATTTCCTGCTGGCGGTCATTGACCTGAAAACAGTGAGGCATACAGGCAAATTTTTCTGTATAGAAAGCCGCGTGATCCGGGGGCGTCACAATTCTGTCCGTGAGGATGTAGTCAAAGAAATCCGCGCCGCTCGTTCCCGGAAAACCGAGATAAGAGACCTGAACCGGCGCGGGACGGAGCGCGCAGATTTCCAATCTGCCGTCTTTTGTGTGTCCGGTCAGTTCGATTAGAATATCCACCTGATTCTGACAGATACATTTTGCCGCGTCCGCGTGGCTGTGACCGCGAATATCAACAAACTTGTCGCAGTCCTGCTGTATCCGCTTCCGGTAATAACTCGCGTCGTCGGGTCCGTAGGAATAGCAGAAGACATTAAATTCCTCCCGATTGTGCAGACCGAAGACGCCGAGCATGAGATGAGATATTGCATGATTGCGAAAGTCATTTGAAAGATAAGCGACTGTAATTTTTTGTGAAGGATTACTTTTTCGTTCATCAAAAGCAAAATGAATCCCCAAGTTTGACATGGGTTTTGCCAGGGCTTTTGCCCAAGATTTCGCCACCGCCAAGTTGCGAGACAAATCCATCGTTCTTCCCACATTCATAAAAGGGCTTTCCGAGGTTTTGACGCCTTCCCGCAATTCCTGATCCGTGAGCGAATCCAATTTGGCTGAAAGCTGTGCGAGTTCAAGCCAAGCGCAGGTTTGCTGCAATTCGTGGATGAGACAACTGTAAGCCTTTGTGTAATTCGGGTTGATCTCCAATGCTTTTCGGTAGGACAGAATTGCCTCATCTGTCTTGCTTTGCTCTTTTAAAGCATTTCCGAGATTGTTCAAAGCTTCCGGATAGTTCGGATTGATTTGCAGGGCTTTCCGATAATACTTCACCGCCTCGTCCACATTGCCCGCGTCCTGAAGCGCGGTCCCCATGTCGTTGCAGATCACCGCGTCATCGGGGCGGATTTGCAGGGCTTTCTGATAACAGACAATCGCCTCGACAATCCTGCGCTGCTCCATCAGCGCAAAAGCCATATTGCCGTAAGCCTCGACAAAATTCGGATTGATTTTCAGCGCGTTCTGATAACAGGCAATTGCCTCCTCGGTTCTGCCCCGATCCTGAAACGTGATGCCGAGGGTGTTGTGATAAGCCGGTTTGCCGGGGTTCAGTTGAATCGCCCGTGTAACCAGTTTCACCGCCTCATCTTTTCTCCCGGACTGGTGGCAGATCACGGCGCAGAGATGCAGCGATTCCGCATGATCCGGATTGACTGCAAGCACTTTTCGGTAAATGTCTTCCGCGTGCCGGGTCTGTCCGGCTTGATGATATTGAATTGCCTGCTTTATCTCAGCCTCGATGTTGAATAGTGCGGGTTCGAGGTTCGGGGTCAGCGGTAAAGGGGCGGCCGGAAGCTTGTCGCTTGCTGCTCGCAGCGATGTCTCTGTTTTGCCCTGTTTTCCGAGCATATTCGCTATTTTATTATATGCTTGCGCCTCATTCGGCTGAAGTTCCGCCGCACGGCGATAACTCGTGGCAGCCTCGTCAAATCTGCCCTGATCTTTGAGCGTAAGCCCCATATTTTTATAGGCTTTCACAAAATCCGGCTTGATGCTCACTGCCCGCTGATACGCGGCGATTGCCTCCTCAAATCTGCCCTGATCCCTGAGTACATTTCCCATATTGTTATGAGTTTCCGCATAATCCGGCTGAATTTGCAGGCTTTTCCGATAGCAGGCAAGGGCATCGTCAAACCTGCCCTGCGCCCTGAAACACGCGCCGAGACTGTTGCAGTAATCCGGATTTCCCGGCACAAGCTGAAGGGCTTTGGCGATCAGGTTTACCGCGGCTGCATTGTTGCCGGTCTGATGCGCGAGAAGTCCCAGCAGATGCAGACCGTCCGGATGGTTGGGCTGAAGCGCCAGTATTTTTCTGTAAATTGCTTCTGCTTCCCGGAATCGCCCGGCTTGGTGATGCTGAACGGCTGCGGACAATTCGCTCGGAATATCGAAGTGATTCGGATGTAGAGATATATTCATTTTTTTAGTCTGTTATGTCTTTTTCTCGTTCCCACGCTCTGCGTGGGAATGCAGCCCGGACGCTCCGCGTCCGAACAGTAGAACGGCCATGGCTGAGACAGATTAACCCGTTTAAGGTGTGAAACGGGTTGATCTGATTTTAGCCGGGCCGTTCTACGCGGAGCGTGGGAACGAGACAAACGCCATTGGACGCAGGAGGGCTGCGGCGGTAATTGTAAGGTGGGCAGCAAGCTGCCCACCCTACTGCTGAACCCTTATTTTATTTATACGGGTGTTCTCCGTTAAGATAATCCGTCAGCCTGCCCTCATGTTCTATAAAAATTTCATTGACATGAATATTGTTTTGTCTCATCTCTTCCAGAATGTCTTTGGCTCTCCACTGAGGCGGAATGATAATCATATCTGCCGGATATTCAAGCAGATAATCCCGAAATCGTATTTCCTGACCGGTTCCGGGGACAAAAGTCCCGACTTTCTCAGGGTCAGAATCCACAACTACCGGAAAGCGTCTGGCGTCAAGCCGGTAACGGTTGATAAAAGCAGCAGATTTGCCCGTGCCGCCCCATATTGCAATGCTTTTGCCGCTGTTGTGCAGGACATCCAATTGCTGCATAATATGTATTTCCGACTCCCGAATTTTGTTGCAGAATGACAACGCAGACGCGGCTGTCCGAACCTGCGCCTCACAGCAGCCTAATTTTGCAAAGGCGCAGATCACTTCTCCGTCATAGATGCGCTCGATTTTACGGATTTCCACGCCGCAGCGTTCAAGCATTTTCCGAAAAGACAATGTGGTAAACTGCGAATTATGTTCATAATAAAAATCCACAGACCGCCCGGTTTCAACCGCGCGGTCTATGCAGGGAACTTCGATGTAAAGTTCGGGCTGCAAGCCGATGCACGCGGCTGAAAATGAGAGACTCTGAACAAATCCGAGGGGATTCATCAGATGCTCCAGCACATGACGGCTGATAATCAGGTGGGGGCGGAACTCCGGCATATCCCGCCGGGCTTCAAACAGAGACGAGTGAAAACGCAGATTCGGCATTTCCGAAGACGTTGCGCCGTTAGGGTCAAATCCGATATAAATGCCGTCGTTGCGCTCTTTTGCCAACCCGGACAGAAAACTGCCGTCGCCGTGACCGATTTCCACGACAAGCGGCTTGTCCGGCAGACTGCTGATAATTTCCTGTTTTATCAGCTTGATATTCTCTGACCAGATCATCCCTTTGTTGAACATCAGATTGGGTTTTCGGGCGTATGGCACTTTGGTATAATCAAAAGCCGCATTGTAAACATGACCGCATTCCACGCATCGGACAAAATCCAGCGGCAGACGCTGCATGGCTTTTGCCTCGCCCGAACTGCGGGGCCAGGCGACAGTGGCAAGGGGCTGCAATGCCGGATCCAGAAACGGCACAGCCACATGATGCGCGCAGGCAGGGCAGGTTTCCAGCCTCAAGGAATTTACAAGCGGATCAACAGGATTGTTTTCATTCATTAAAAACCTCTCAGATAAAATAAACCGGATGTTTCGGCTGCTGTTTTGTTTAAAAAGAAATATAGCAATGATGAGTGAAAAGTGCAAATGAAAGTAATATGAAGGAAAATTTATAAAAAAGACTTGCCATTTTTTTAAGGATTATTTAAGGTTATATGAATTTTTTTATTCCCGCGTGGGGCGTGGGAACTGATACCGAACAATAAGGTGGGCAGCAAGCTGCCCACCCTACACCTGTCTTTGAAAAGGGGGAATAAAAACTGAAAGGATTCATGCCTTATGATTGATGTCCGCAATATTTACAAAAGCTTTTTTATTCCGCATGAAGTTCATGCCCTTGTTGACGTGTCAAATAAAATCAAAGCCGGGGAGGTGGTGGTCGTTATCGGTCCTTCGGGTTCCGGCAAAAGCACCTTTCTCCGGTGTCTGAACCGTTTGGAAAGAGCCGATGCCGGGCATATCTTCATTGACGGGACAGATATTCTTGACCCGAAAACCGATATAAGCAAAATTCGGACAGAAATGGGAATGGTCTTTCAGTCTCTCAATCTTTTTCCGCATAAAACCGTGCTGGACAACGTGACGCTCGCGCAGCGGGTCGTCCGCAAACGCTCAAAAGAAGCGGCAGCGGAAAAGGCGATGGCGCTGCTTGAGAAAGTGGGAATTAAAGACAAGATAAATGTCTATCCTGAGCAGTTGTCCGGCGGGCAGCAGCAGCGGGCAGCGATTGCCCGTGCGCTTGCCATGGACCCCAAAGTGATGCTCTTTGACGAACCCACATCCGCATTGGACCCGGAGATGATCGGCGAAGTGCTGGAGGTGATGAAAAATCTTGCCAAAGAAGGCATGACCATGGTGGTCGTGACGCATGAAATGGGATTTGCAGCGTCCGTAGCGGATCGGGTGATTTTTATGGATCAGGGTTCGATTGTGGAAGAAGGCAAGCCCGAACATTTTTTCAGCCATCCGGTCAATGAAAGAACAAAACTTTTTCTGAGTCAGATTTTGTGAAAAAAGGGAACAGGAAATGTTGTGTCTTTATGATCAGCCACGAATGAACACGAATGTTCCACGAACAGGAACACACGAATTTTTAAAATAATATGAAGTCAGTCGAAACGCCACGAATCTTTTTTGTGATTTATCCGTGATCTTTTATTCGTGCAAAATTTGTGTCCGTTTGTGGCTGAATCCGTCTGTCGTGTTTCAGCTTTTCATGTTCAATGCTTGCAGAATAATTTCATACGTGATATATTTTTCAGATAAAGGATTTTATTATAAAAAATTATTTTTAACAACTTAACATTAAAGTGAAAAACATGGATAACGATACTGCTGATCTCATAAAAACGATTATATGGCTGCTGATTTTCATCTTCTGGATAGGCTTTCAGTTTTTCAAAAAGCTGGCTGGGGCAATAAAGGCAATAAAAAAAGATACTGCTCCTCAGCCACAGGAAAACGGGTTGAAAAACGGGTTATCTGTTTTTAGCCGGGGCAGTTCTACGGATAAAAAAGCCGGTTCCGTGAGAGACAGTCTGCGGGGTTTTTTTGAAGAAGTCATGAAAATGCAGAAAGCGGAAAAGCCGGAACCTCCGCCTCTGAAAAAGCCGGACTCCAAGTCTGTTCCACGTAAAAAACAGCGGGCGACGACGGCTGCGTCCAAGCCCGAAGAAAAGACTGTTCATGTTCTGACACAGCAGACAGCTCTGTCTTCAGAGGAAATCCGCCCCTCTCTGTCAGCAGAGGACATGCGGCAGGCGGTCATATTCAGTGAAATTCTGGGACAGCCTCTTGCACTGCGAGACAGGGATGACAGGCAGTTCTGATAAAAAAAAACAGTTTCTCGCAAAGTTCGCAAAGAACGCAAAGAATAATGTGAAATC
>DZCT01000262.1:0-84 GCA_022736535.1 Desulfatirhabdium butyrativorans
GGAGGGCTGGCAGCGGTGCAGAAGCGGTGATGAATTGCCGCCGCTGTCTTTTTTTTCCCACAGAGATCACAGAGAATTTTCCCA